>SLGS01000055.1 GCA_007136565.1 Clostridia bacterium
CGAAGCCATCCTCCCGTCGATCCGTCCCCGCGCCCCACCTTATGGCATGTTATCATACGACGTTCGGTTCGGCGGCACGGGGTGTCGGGGTAACGAGCCTTCCCGGGAACGAGATCCCTTCCCGACCGGGGTTCGGCCTGGCCAAGTTCACCGTGCAACGAGGGTGTCGGCATAGGGTAAAAGCCCCGGTTCGACGCCCGAGCAAGGTGGTCATGGGCTGCGCCGGGTCTCACCCGGTTCGTTTTCGGGTATAGTCTTTGACATGGTGGCGAAAGCGTTGGCGTCGGATGCCGGCTCGTCGCCTTCGGCCGACGTCGACGTCTACGGAAACCGCGGTGTCGCGGGGTTCGAATAGATGCGCAATCCGTGGATGCATCACATACCTTAGCGCGAAGTAATGCCGATGACCTAATAGGCCGGAGGGGACGCAAAGGAAGAGACGAGGGGCCGTCGTCACCCTCCAGCCCCGGTGCACCGAAGGAGTGTGGAATCAGATGAATCGCCTCGCGGAGGAGAAATCGCCTTATCTTCAGCAACACGCGCAAAACCCGGTGGATTGGTACCCCTGGGGTGAAGAGGCCTTCAGGGAGGCGAAAAGAGCGGACCGGCCGGTCTTTTTGAGTATAGGATACAGCACCTGCCACTGGTGTCACGTCATGGAAAGGGAATCCTTCGAGAATCCCGAGGTTGCCCGGTTTCTCAACGAACATTTCGTATCGATCAAGGTCGATCGAGAGGAACGACCGGACATAGATCAAGTATACATGACCGCCTGCCAGGCCCTGACCGGGCAGGGTGGTTGGCCCTTGACGGTGCTATTGACACCCGAGAAGGCCCCGTTTTTCGCCGGCACGTACTTTCCCCCGGAGAGCCGGCACGGCCTGCCCGGGCTCATGGACGTACTTCGACTGGTGTCGCAAAAGTGGAAGACCCAGCGCCGCGAGATCATCGAAGCCGGGGAGAATCTAACACAGGCCATACAACTTCACCTGGAGGATAATCGGGCGGGAACGCTGGGTGAAGCGACGGTCCGCGACGGCTACGAGCAGTTGAGAGATGCCTTCGATCCAGATTACGGGGGTTTCGGCCCTGCACCGAAATTCCCAAGGCCACACGACATGGGGTTTCTCCTTCGTTACTGGCGATGGACGGGCGAAGGGGAGGCCCTGGGCATGGTGGAAAAGACGCTGACGGCCATGAGAGCCGGGGGCATTTACGATCACCTGGGCTATGGGTTCTCTCGATACTCCGTGGATCGCCAATGGTTGGTGCCTCATTTCGAGAAGATGTTGTACGATAACGCGCTGCTGGCCATGGCGTACCTGGAGACATACCAGGCCACGGGGAAGGAGCCTTATGCCGAGGTTGCCCGCGAGATATTCCAATACATAATGCGGGATATGATGTCCCCCCGGGGAGGGTTCTATTCCGCGGAGGATGCCGATTCCGAGGGTGAAGAGGGGACATTCTACGTCTGGACCCCGGCGGAGATCAAGGGGATCCTCGGGGAAGAACCCGGTGAGCGCTTCTGTCGCCGGTACGATGTTACCGAGGCCGGCAATTTCGAGGGCAAGAACATCCTCAACCGTATCGGCCGAGGGGAGGACTCCTCGGGGGGGAATGACGACGAGGAACTCCGGCAAGCCCGGTATCGGCTCTTCGCCGAGCGAGAAAAACGGGTTCGCCCGCACAAGGACGATAAGATTCTCACGGGCTGGAATGCGCTGATGATATCGGCGTTGGCCCGCGGATCCCGCGTCCTGGGGAATCGTCATTACCTCGAGGCCGCCTCGGGTGCCGCGGAATTCATCTGGGAGAACCTTCGAGACGATAACGGGAGAGTTCTGGCGCGTTACCGGGATGGGGAGGCGGCACATCTTGGCTATATCGATGACTACGCCTTCCTGGTCCAGGCTATGCTCGCGCTATACGATGCCGATATGAAATCGTTTTGGCTAAAGAGGGCAATGCAACTTCAGGATGCCCAGGACGATCTGTTTTGGGATCCAGAGGGCGGGGGCTATTTCTTCTATGGCCGAGACGCCGAGTCACTCCTGGCGCGTCCGAAGGTAACCGGGGATGGCGCCATGCCCTCGGGCAACGGGATATCGGCTTCGAACCTACTGCAACTGGGTGGGCTCACGGGCAATACGGCGTACACGCGTCGGGCGGAGAACCTGCTCGAGAGCTTTTCGGGAGAAGTGGAAGGCCATGCCGCCGGATACACGCAAGCCCTGGCCGCCATCCTCACGACGTTATCCCCGGGTAGGCAGGTGGTGGTAGCGAGCGGGGAGGATCCGGCATCTCTTCGCAAGGAACTGGGGTCGGTGGCGCGCGTTTTCTCGCCGGAAACCACGTTCCTTTACAAACTGGAGGGCGAGGGATTCGGCGGCATCGAGGAGTTGGCACCCTTTACCGCCTCCATGGAGGCCAAAGAAGGGGAGACCACGTTTTACGTCTGCCATGATTTCGCATGTCAGCAGCCGACCCGGGACTTCGATCGCGTGTTGAGTCAACTGCGAACGTGAAGATCGCAGCGGGTCGCCTCCGGGGGTCTGGCATTAGCCATCTCCACCCCGGGGGCGATTTCGGAGATGAATAGTTGGGGACCTGGTCTCGGGTGGCCCCGGCCCAGTGGCTGAAATGTCTTGGTCATCGGGTTTTCGCGCGCCCGAGAGTCGGTGAAGTCGGTACCGTGTCCAAAGGGGGAGGGGGTCGCGATGTGGATTTTGGTCCTGATCGGAGTCCTCCTCTCCGCCACCGACAAAGCCGGTGAACCCGGATCCAGCCGTCGGCGCGACGGTGTCCGTAACCCCCACCCTTCCCCGGGATCGCTCCGAGGAGGCGGACTACTACACCGTTCTCGTGTCGCCAAGCGCCAACCTGTCGTACGCCCTATCCTACACCGACATCTCGGAACCGCCCTTTGATGTGACCACTGGGTTGGACGTCGATGCCATCTACTATTGGCAGGCGATAGCGAGCAACGAAGGCGGAGAAACACCCTCAGATCGCTGGGAGTTCTTGACCTCGGACGTTATCGAAACCTACACGATTCGCTACTTCGCCGAAGACGGGGGATGCATCGATGGCGAGCCCACCCGGGTTGTGGAAGAGGGTGGCGACGCCACCGCGGTGAGGGCCGTGGCCGACTCGGGATATCGCTTTGATGGACGGTCCGATGGTGCAAGCGCCGTCGAACGCACCGACATCGAAATTGTCGCCGGCCTGGAGGTCACGGCCGGGTTCAGCAGGCGCCCCGTTCACGTGCAGGATACGCGCCGAAGAAAGACCTCCCGGTGGCGGGATTATCCGCGGAAGCGGTCCGGCACGAAAGGATCGCCTGGTTGAACCCAGAGCCGTACCCGCGGAAGGATATAGCTTCTCGCACTGGCTGGAGGGCGGCGATAATCCCGGTACGGACCCTCGCCTCCAGTTCAGGGCCGACTCCCATCGTCGCTTCACGGCGGTCTTCGAGGAAGCCGAGGAGGACGAAGTTGGTGAAATGGAGGCGGTATCCCCGGTTCGTTATATCGGGGGCTACCCCGACGGACTCTTCCGGCCCGGGGCGCTGTTGACCCGGGCCGAGCTGGACGTCATCCTCGGGCGCCTGGATGAAGGGGACATCGATGCCGGGGAAGGAGCACCCGGGTTCCCCGACCGAGCTGGCGATCCCGGGTACCCGGGTTTCCTCGGGCGCAAAGCGAGGTGGCCGGTGATTCCCAGCGGCCCGGTATCGAGAGCCCATCCCGAGGGTACTAAGGCCTGTTGAGGTTGTACTTCATTATGCCGGCGTGCTTGCCGTCCTTGATCCGCTCCAGGGAATAGACATCTCCCCGGGGGCCCAGCGAATCCGCGACCACGCTGGCAATGGCGTCGAGGTCTTCTTCATCCAGGGAGAAATCGAACAGGCGCAGCGCATCCGGCAGGTGCCGTGCGTGCCGCGCCCCGATAATGGCGGCACCCACCCCGGCCTTTTGGAGGATGTACCGACCGGCGACCACGGCAATGCTTGTGCGGTGTCTTTGGGCTATGTCTTCGAGGGTACCCAGCAGCCGCTGGAAGAGCTCCCAGCCGCCGAACTCGTCGACGATGAGCTTGTACTTGACCAGGGAACGGTTCTCGTACGGTTCCCCGGGCTCGGGGGCTCCCAGGTAACGATCCGACAGCAATCCCCCGGCCACGGTACCGTAGGCGAGCAGGGTGATGCCTCGCCGCTGACACATGGACGCCATGTCTCCCTCGGGGCGGTGGTCCAGGGCGGAATACTGCACCTGGTTGGAAACGACGGGTATGCCCGCATCCAGCACCTCCTCGAGGCGAGGGGTGTCGAAATTGGTGACGCCGATCTCCCGGATCTTCCCGGCTCGCCGAAGGTCCTTCAGATGCGATAATGCCTCGACGTAGCCCGGGATGGAATAATCCCACCAGTGAAACTGAACCAGGTCCAGTCGATCCAGGCCGAGCCGGCGCAGGGATCGATCTACGATGGCCTCGATATCCCTCCTTTGGAGACCGGGAAGGTCGTCGAGATCCGGCACGCACTTGGTGTGAACCTGTACCCCCGGAAGGGAGCCATTCCTCATTGCGCCCTCGTATCGTTGGAGGAACTCGCCTATCAACTCCTCCACGCCAGTGTATATGTCAGCGCAGTCGAAGGTCGTGATTCCGGCTTCCGCGTAGAGTCGCATGTCCTCCACGGCATCGGTACCGTCGCGTTCGATTTGACCGTGGCCCCCGGCCAGCTGCCAGCCTCCTTTGATCACGCGCGAAATGGAGTACCCCGGTGCCAGATCGAATCGTTGCATTCGCGGCACGGGTTGTCCCCGTCCCTCTTCTCCGTCGATTGCCGGCATGAAAACCCTCCTCTTCATCGGTTCCGCTGCCCCGGGGCAAGAGACCGCCCACTCCCGGCGCGGCCTCCATCCCGGGGAAGACGCCGCTTAGGCGGACCGGCCACCTGCGCGGGCGCGAATTCCATCGCCATATCCCCACCGATCCGGTGACCTAGTGTGGATTGGCTATGTACACGTCCTCTTCCTGCGCGGACCCGGGACATCCCGGGGATCCTCGCGTGCGGGGTGCTCCCACGCCTGCGCCCGGTCGACTGGCTGCATTACGCACCCGGGTAGGGCCATTCTTCGTCCCCGGGTGCGACGGCTGTTAACAGCCCTTCCATCAGATGCTAAAGTTAGGGGGTCGCAGGCGAGCGAAGGACATCACTACGGTGGAACCTCCGTGGTGGTTAGCCGCCGTGCAGTACCAAAAGAGAGAGGCGAAATCCATGGACCATTCCTGGACACACCGGTACGTCGACGTCGACGGTATCAACGCACACTACATAGAAGCGGGCGATCCCGGGAACGAAACCGTCATGTTGATCCACGGTGGAGGTACCAGCTCCTCCGCCGAGCTGAACTACGGGGACGTCGTCGGGCCATTGGGGGAGGACCTCCACGTCATCGCCGTGGACGTCGCCGGATTCGGCCGCACCACCGGGGCCGGATCCGAACAATACTCCTACGCCGGGCAGGGAGACTTCCTCATTCGATTCATGGAGGAGCTGGACCTGAGAGCGCACGTCGGCGGTAATTCCTTGGGCGGATGGCTGACCATGTACCTGGCCCTGGAGGCCCCCGAGCGCGTGAAAAGTCTCATCCTGATAAACAGCCGTGGCGCAACGCTCACTCCCGACGACCGTTACGTGGTCTGGGATAAAGACCAGCGTCGCCATCGCCCCCCGCGCCGTCCCTTCAGCACGAAGAAGTTCACCTCCGGCCCGCCCAACCGGGAGTCTGTGGCCAAGAAGCTGGCGAAGAACTTCGAGAACAAGGATTTGGTCACCGATGAGCGGGTGGACCTGGCCATAGAAATGACGAAACTCAACGCGGAATACTCCCGGGCCCGGACCGAGGCCACATCCTCGACGGATGATGCGTCCCGCAACAACTACCTGCACAGGGGCAAGTACATGCCAGAGCACGCGGGAAGCCTGACCCAGCCGGTCCTGTTAACCTGGAGCCGGGAGAATCCCGGTTCATCCCCCGAGGACGCCATGGACTTTTTCAACCAGCTGGACGACGTCCAGATGCACGTCTTTTCGAATGCGCGGCACCATGTGATGCTCGAGCACCGTGAGAAATGGGTGGCCGTGGTAAGGGACTTCATCCTAACCCTGGATTCCTGATGGACGATACCGGGTGGGGCCAGGGATCGGCCCCGCCCGGATATCCGGCGCCGGTTCGCCCGTTGGGCAAGAGGGGAGACCCGGGGCGAAGCGTGATCCGGATGGTGGGCCACCCGAGAGATCGTGGCCCCCGAATCATCGTCGCGCGGCCACCGGGGCGGCTGGCCACCACCGGGGATTCCCGGTTATCGACGGCGATCTAGTCGATGATCTCGATGCTCGGGTTGAGACTATGTGGGATGAAACGCCTCTCTTGCGATCCCCGGACTACGCGCGCGCACCCTTTTTCGTACAGCTTGCCTTTGAACGTCGCCTCCATGGTGATCGACTCGATAAGCCGCGTCGGATCCCTGGATTCTTGGCCGAAGACGTCAACCCCGCATCCGTCGATGGAGTATCCCGGTTTCTCGGCGGAAGGTGGTACGAATGATCCGGTGCTGGCGCCGAGGCTCATCGGGAGCAACTCCGGCGCCGAATAGGCACCGGTCCTACACGGCGACGAACTCATGCCGGATCCATGGCCGTCTTCGATCTCACCCACGAAGGACTTCATCTGCCATGGTGTAATCTTGGCGTACACGATCGCCCCTTCATCGAGCGCGCTGAGAACATATTCCCGCGCAATGCGTCGGCGTTCGCATATTGCATGGTGCGGCGGATCTTCATCACCTTGGTCTCGAGGAAATACCCGGCGCCCCGGGACCCGCCGTAGGGGCAAAACGCCGACCCCCCGGGCGGGTCTGGTGGGACGCCCACCTTCTTCAATCGTTCCTCTAGGGCGACATGACCACCCTCCGTCGAACCGATCGCTACGCGGCCACGATGCTCCCCAGGAGGACGATGTTAGAGAGGACGTGGGAATAGATGGACCAGCGGATGTTTCCCGTCCTTTGGGCGACACCGCCCCAGCATAGGCCGAATAGTGTTCCCACCGCGGCTATGACGGCCAACTCCGCGACTCCCACCCCCGCCAAAAAGGAGAAGGGGGAGAGGTGCCACAGACCAAACATCACCGACGGGAAGACAAACCCCAGGGTTCGATCCCGTGGGAAAGCCGCCAGGTAGGTCCCGCGCCAGAGTATCTCCTCCAACACCCCGTTCAAAATGGAGGCGAATAGCACCGGGATCCATACGGGTACGCCGTAGCCGAGGTCGGCCACGGC
Organism: Clostridia bacterium; assembly: GCA_007136565.1. Lineage (GTDB taxonomy): Bacteria > Bacillota > Sulfobacillia > SLMV01 > SLMV01 > CSSED11-154. The sequence continues at coordinate 7,351 of SLGS01000055.1, forward strand.
GGGTAATCCCACCCCCGAGGCCGAGGCCAGGGGTACGATGTAAAGTGGGATCAGCACCGGCACGGCCAGTGCCACCCATTCCGCGGGTCCGGGTCGGCGGTCTCGCCGGTCACCGTTTCCGAGACCCCGGATGGCGCCGAGGATCCCGCTCTTACCCACGGCCCAAAGGGGAAACGCAACGCACCAAAAGGTCCAGTAGAATACGTTGCCCAGGTACGAGGCCATGGAACCCCCCGGGAACCGTGGGACCGTCGCGGAAAAAACCAGGTAGGTCGAAAGCATCAGGGCAAAGGGAGCAGCGATCAACAGGTTTCGTCTCGCTCTGGTTACGGTCATAGATATCCTCGCCCTCCGTCAAATCAGTGCCATCGCCGAGATGGCGACTGCGACCGCCGCGATGGGCGCCCAAAGCCCCGTCCAGCGTAGGGCGATATCCCGGCGTCCGTCGGTAATCTCGGGGGTCTTCGGGTCATAGTAAGAGTACAGTTCGTCGCAGATCGGCGTTTCGACGCCCGCACCCCGTGTTATGGCTAAGAATTCGTCCGCCAGATGCTTCATCTCGTCCCGGGCCGCCTTGGCGTGGCCTTCCCCGACGGTCTTCATCATGTCTGTTTTCATCAGGCGCCTAAATCCCCAGACGAGTATCGGCTCGGGTATCCAGTGCAAGATCCGCAAGGCGGCGGGACTCTCGGGATATCCCGCCCGCCGCAGCGCCAGGATCGCCTCCCGCATCCCGCGGACGGCCAGGACCAGGGCGTCCCGCGTTCGGGCCATCCGCTGCAGGTCGGTGCCGGCGGCGTACATCGCGGGGCACATCGCTGGCATGATAAGTGCTACGTGGTGCTTCAACCACCGATCCATGTCCCGGCGTACCTGCACCTTGTAGGCTGGTAATTTCCGCAGGGCGTTGGCCACCCGCCGGGTGCGATCGGTGACGCGTCCGTCGACCTCCCCGATGGGCAGGGGCCAGCGGTTTTTCTCGTCTGTGGTTACGATGCGGATCGCGTGGCCGTCCCTTTCCCCGCCGGGCAAGGGGAAACCCATCATAACGCGCTCCTTGCCGAGGGCCTCTACCCAGGCATCGGGTCCCGCAGCGTTGTTCATCATGAACAAGTAGGTCGGTACGCGCTCGTTGGCGGCGAGGATGGGTAGCAGATCCTCGGCCTGGTTCTTTCGCATGATGATCATCACCATGTCGTAGTAGTCGTCTTTCCCCAGCGCCTCCACGACGTTGACCCTGGTCGTCGTCCGCTCGCCGCTGACGTGGTCCTCCAGTACGATGCCGTGTTCGTTGAGATCGCGCAGACGCTGATTCCTCGCCAGGATGGATACGTCGTGGCCGGCCCAGGTCAGGTGTGCCGCGAAGATGCTCCCGAGGGGACCCGCACCGTAAACCAGGATTTTCATGTTGTCTTTACCCCTTTCCGAGACCCCGCTCCTTCTTTCGTCCGGGAGAGATTCACGCATTTTCTTCCACCTCCAGGAAACGGATCCTTAGGCCCAGGTCCCTGCACGATCCCAGGACTCCGTAAAGCGATGCGTAGTCCTCCGCGAGGCCACTTATGACCGCACCCCCGGGGCCGGGACGATGTTCGATGGTGAGTCCATCGAAGGCTTCGCTCCATCGCGGGCTCAGGCGCTCCTCGATCTCCAGTCGTATCTGTAACATGACCAACCTCCTTTTTGTTCCCTGCAATCGGTCTCGGTCCCATTAGACAGGAAGAGAGGTATGGGTCGAACCACCCATCGGTATGGGTCTTGGGAAGGGGTGGTATGGGATCCCCGAGTTGTAGGGTTCGCTAGACGTCCTCGAGGAGGTTCAAATCGCGCGCCAGGCGAACGGCCTCGGTCCTGTTGGACGCACCGAGCTTGCCGTATATGTTGCCCGTGTGCCATTTGACGGTGTTCGAGGAGATGTAAAGCCTTTGGCCCACCTGGCGATTGGAAAGGCCCTCCGCCAAAAGGGATAGGATCTCGAGCTCCCGCTCGCTCAGGGCTTCCATCGGCATCCCCGGGAGGTGCTCCTCCGCCGCGGTGTCGGGGCCACCATCGTCGAAACGCTCGAGCAGCGTGGCGATGTATCCGGAGGTCATGCGGCGGGCGGCGATCCCTAGGAGATCGCGCATCTTGGCACCCTCGTCCAAGAAGACCCGCGAAAAGCCCTCGGTTTCGGCGAGGGGGAGGACCCCGGCCAAGAGCTCCATAGCGTCTTCTGTCCGTCCCGAGCGGTGGGCGAAGACCATTTGGGGTGCCGCCACCGCCAGATGCGTTCCCTCCCAATGCAACCTCGAGATCCGGGTACGGAGACTTTCGAGGATGCTCATCGCGGCTTCCAGATCATCCAAGGCGGCCTTCACCCTGGCAAGGGAGATGTGTTCCTCGATGCGCCAGAGATCGGCGGGGGAATCCGTGCATAGGTCGCGCTCGGAGAGCAGGGCTCGGGCCCTTGGCGTGTCTCCTCGCATGAGGTGGTAAAGGGCCCAACCGGCGGTGCAATCGCTGGCGATCACCGCGGGCATGCCGGGTGCCGTCGAGTGTTCCTGCAGGATGGACAGTGTCGACTCCAGTTCCTCGACGTCACCGGTGGACAGGTACAGTTTCAGGGCCTGGGTTTCCACCCAGGCGGATGCGGTGCGCTCGACGCCGGCGACATCCCGGGCCTCCCGGAAACAATCCTCGGCCCGCGCGAACTCTCCGCGCTCGCGCAGGACGTTACCGCGGAGCGCCCAAAGCGCCGAGATGCGGCCGACGCGGCCGAATCCCCGGTGGTGAGCCGCTTCGATTTGGCCCCGGCAGAAGCGCTCCAGCTCACTCAAGCGCCCGCTCCTCCAGTAGTCGAATCCCAGGCGCTGGGCTATGAAGAGGGACCCGAAGGGATCCGTCACCGCCTCGGCGTCCTCCATGGCCAACCGATACGCGGCCTCGGCTCCCAGGGGATCGCCCTCTAGGGCTGCGAGATCGCCGGCGAGGGCCGCGGCGCTGAAGCGCCACGGAGTCCTCTCGGGGAAGTACTCGAGGATGCCGTCGGCGTGGCGAAGGAGCGCCTCGTGGTCACCGGAGAAGGATGCGATGAAGGATCTCAGCACGCGGGAGATACCCTCCAGGCGGCGTCTTTCTTCCCCGGGCATGGCATCATGCCCCTTCGCCAGGTGGCGTTCGACGCCTTCGATGGCGGGGATGGCCTCGGGGAAGCGGCCGCCGACGAGGCAGGCGAAGGCGAAGTATACGCCCAGGAGTGGCCTTCGAAGGATTCGGTCAGGGGAGAGTTCTCCAAACCATCGGAGGAAGCCCTCCGGGCCGGCGGTCTTCCATAGGATCTCCGCGTGTTCGGCGAGTACTTCCTCCGCGAGATCGGGGGCATCGGCGGACAGCGCCGCCTCGACGGCCTCCACCGGGTGGCCCTCCCGAAGGTGCCATCGGGACGCCACCAGGTTCGTTTGCCGGGGGTCGGCCCCGCCGAGGGTTCGCGCCATGTGACGCACGATGTCGGCGAAGAGGCGGTGATAGCGATACCACTCGCCGCCGTCATCCAGGGGTATCAAAAAAAGGTTGTGCCTCTCGAGGGTGGCGAGCATTTCGCGCCCGTCGTCCCGTCCGGTCACGGCGTCGCAAAGGGGTGCGCAAAGGGCGTCGAGCGCTGCAGTATCGAAAAGGAAGTCCCTCACATGATCGGGGAGGTGCTCCAGGACTTCCTCGCCCAGGTAATCCAGGAGGTAGCGGTTGGTCCCTGCGAACGTCGATAGAAACTCGCGGCGATCGGGGTGGTTCTCCAGGGAAATGCCGGCCATTTGGAGTGCCGCGGGCCAACCCTCGCTCCGACGGGCCAACGTAGCGGCGTCTTCTACGGATATCCCGGGGTCGAAGGAGCTGAGAAAGACCTGGGTTTCCCGAGGGGTCCACCGGAGGTCTTGTCGGCGGATGTCTACCATCTCTCCGCGGACGCGCCATCGGGAAAGGGGCCAGGGCGGGTCCGTGCGGGTGATCACGACGACGTGCACGGTGGGGGGCAGGTTCTCGAGCAGAAACCGCATGTCTTCGTGTATGCGGGGATCGGATACGTGATGGTAGTCGTCCAGGGCCAGGACCAGGGGTGTATCGATGTCGATGAGGTGATTGATGAGATCCGAAATGGCGCCCCGGATCGCTTCCTGGCCGGACATCCTTCCCGAGACGGATCCCAGCGATTCGAAGAGATGGACCATGTCCGTTCCCACGGTCGGCTCCGATCTAGACAGGGCGGCGACCAGGTATCGCCAGAACCTGTATGGATCGTCGTCGCCCTCGTCCAGCGAGAGCCAGGAGAGCCGCGATCCCCAGTCGTCCAGCCAAGTCCTCGCCACGGTGGTCTTTCCGTACCCCGCCGTCGCGCAGATCAGGGTCAGCCGCCGTAGGAATTGACCTCCGCCCAAGAGGCCGGATTCGGCGCGGTTCTTGACGCCGGGTCGAGTGATCAGACCGGGGCGCAGCGGGGGCGGGCGGAGCTTTGTTTCGAGGAGCGGTGCAACCATGGATGCCTCCTCCGGTGGGTGTTATCTACTTATTCCCAGTCGATGCCGGCGGGTCCTCCATGGTCTAGTGACCGGCCGGCGATACGTCCACGACTGCATCGGAGGGATAGGGCCGTTCCGGGCTCAGTCCACGGGGCGCTTGAAATAGAACCACGGGCCCCACGCGCTGACCAATTCCCAACCCTCGGCGCCATACGAGTTCAAGACCCTGGTAGTCGTATTTCCCAGCGCCAAGATCCAAACGCATCGATATTCGAATTTTTTCAAGTCGGGTTCCTCCCTTGTGCAAAAGCCTCGGACAGAAATCGGGTACGATTCCAGCATATTCTGGCGTCCCCCGTTTTGAAAGTCATGCGGCCGGGGGAAACGAGTCCGGGGGGCGGGTCGCCAAGATTGCGTACGGGTCCCCCCGGAAGAGAACACCCCGCCGGGGACGACCCCGGGAGATACGACGGGATACGGACGGTTCGGTGGCGAAGTTATATCTCGGGGCGAGGATCCCACGCTGCGGCGGTGAATTGGTCGTACCAAAGGTCCATCGCCGGGCCGATCTGGCCGAGAGAGGGGTTCAAATGTGCCTTCGCAGTGATCTTTTTCACGCAGTGGACGACGAGTGGTCGCAGGAGACCCTCTAGGAGCTCGAGGTGACCCTGCAGGAGGCTGCTGCGGTGGAGAGGGAGAGGAATGCCTTCCCACCAACCGGAGGGCGCGGAGGGGGAATGGGAACGGTCAGTGCCTCTTCGATACCGCTGAGGTTCAGCGGGGAGCTGATTTCGCGGCTGGTCGACGACGGGAGCATTACCCTGGAGTAGCCTCCGGTACCGACGGAGGAAGTCTCCGTCGGTACCGGGGTTAGCAGGTCTCGCCATCGATGCAGATGGAAAGGATGGGGTCATGAAGAATTCGGCGAAGCGGAAGATCTTGAACGGGGAGGCAACCGTTGGCAATTGGATCAACCTGCCATCGCCTTCCATCGTGGAGATCCTGGCGGGGATAGGGATGGATTGGCTGGTCTTGGATACCGAGCACGGTTCTTACGGCGAGGAAGCGCTCGAGGGCATGATGCGGGGACTGCGGGGTACCGACGTGGTGCCCATCGTGCGCGTGGCCGAGACCGACGCGGCATTGATCAAGAAGGCCCTGGACCGAGGAGCCTACGGCATAATCTGTCCGCTGGTGAACTCGGCGGAAGAGGCTCGCTTGGCGGTATCCGCCTGCAAGTATCCTCCCGATGGCGTGCGAGGTGTCGCGGGCACCCGCGCCAGCGATTACGGTGGGAACCTGGTGGACTATTTCCGCGGTTGGAATTCCGAGGTCCTGGTGATCTGCCAGGTAGAGACCCGCACAGCCTTGGAGAACGTGGAGGAAATAGCCGCCGTGCCCGGGGTCGATGTCCTCTTCATAGGTCCCTACGATCTCTCGGCCAACCTGGGCGTTTTCGGTGACATCGAGTCGCGTCCGGTGCAGGAGGCCATAGAGCGCGTCCTCTCCGTGGCCCGAGAGGCCGGGGTTGCGGTCGGTTATTACGCCAGCGACGAAAAGGAGGCGCGGAGGCAGTTGGACCGGGGTATGCAATTCGTCGCCGTCGGAAGCGATGTCCGCTTCCTATCCGTCGCCGCCGCGGAAGCGTACCGCTACATCCGGGGTGGTGAGTAAAGGATAGTATCGCTTGGTCTCGCCGGGATCGTGCGCGGGGACGGAAGAACCCCCGGGCTATCTAGGTTTTCCGAGTGGGCCGCCGAGGGTTTCGGTGGGCCCAAGAGAAGGGAGCGAAATAATCAATGGGCTGGGAAATAACCATCGATCGCGTGCAACGAAGGCGCGAGAGGCCAAAGGACGACGATCTGCGTTTCGGCCGGGTATTCGCCGATCACATGTTCCTGATGGATTACGAGAGTGGCCGGGGATGGCACGACCCGAGGATCGTGCCCTATGGACCGTTGGCATTGCCCCCGGCAGCGGCCGTGCTGCACTACGCTCAGACTATATTCGAGGGACTCAAGGCTTACGCCACCGAGGATGGGCGCGTCCTACTGTTTCGACCCCGGGAAAATGCCCGGAGGCTCAACGCTTCCGCGGACCGACTGTGCATGCCGCGGGTCGACGAGGATGTCTTCTTGGACGCGATCCGGACGCTGGTCGACCTGGAGAGGGATTGGGTGCCTTCCGCCAGGGGCACGTCGCTCTACATCCGACCACTGTATTTCGCCACTGAGGAGGATCTATCGCTCAAGCCGTCGGCGAGGTACACCTTCGCCATCATCCTCTCGCCGGTGGGATCCTATTACCCCAGGGGGATGTCGCCGACCAGGATATTCGTGGAGCCCGACGACATACGTTCCGCTCCCGGCGGAGTGGGTGCCGCCAAGACCGGTGGAAACTACGCGCGTTGCCTCCGGACAGAGGCGCGGGCGTCCGAGGCCGGCTACGACCAGGTCCTGTGGCTCGACGGGCGGGAGAAGAGGTACATCGAGGAAGTCGGTGCCATGAACGTTTTCTTCCGATTGGACGACAAGATCGTCACGCCACCCCTGACGGGGACCATCCTGCCGGGGATCACCCGGGATTCGGTGCTGCGGCTGTGCGGGAAATGGGGTATCGAGGCTGAGGAGCGCAAGGTCGAGCTGCGAGAGATCGCGGAGGCCGCAGGGGCGGGTAGGCTGCGGGAGGCGTTCGGCGCCGGTACCGCCGCGGTGATCGCCCCCATCGGGTGGCTTCACTGTGGTGGCGACGAGATCGAGATAAACGAAGGGGAGACAGGTGATTTCACCGAGGAGTTTTACGAGGCCCTGACGGGAATTCAGACGGGTAGGGTCGAGGATGGTTTTGGCTGGACGGAGGAGGTCCCCGGGATCCTGAAGTAGTCCCCAGGATACGAGGTGAGTGCCTTCGGACCGCCGAATTAACCGGAAGCGATTCTCGACGACCGGGTGAGGATATGCCGAGCACGAGACAGGTGCCCGTGTACTCGGGCGCACTTGCGAAGGGACCGTGTGATCATGAGTGTGTTGTTTGAAAACGCTACCATCGTGACCGTCAATTCCGGCGGGGACATCCTGCACGATTCCGCCATGTACGTGAAAGAAGATAGGATCGTCGAGATCGGAGACACGGCCCGACTGAAGGCGAAGTACGGTGATACTGCGGAGCGGGTCATCGACGCGAAAGACGGGGTCTTGTTCCCCGGTTTCGTCAACACGCACAGTCACTCGGTGGCGCTCGCCTGTCGAGGTCGGGCGGAGGACGTCAGCAATTGGGACGCGATATGGGGAGTAATGGGCAGTATCCGGGATTCCATGACGGGCGACGACTGCTATGTTGCGTCCAGGCTCGCGTACGTCGAGATGCTCAGGTCGGGTATTACCACCGTGGCGGACAGCGGTGCCCACATGCTTCGGGTGGGGGAGGCGGCCATCGAGACCGGCATCCGCGCATATCTCCACCAGAATTTCCGGGACGCCGATGCCACCTTGCTGCGGGACGAGGGGCGCTACGAGTATTCCATGGAACGCGGTATGAAGGGGCTTGGAGATGCGGTGGATCTCGTGGAGACCATGCACGGGAAAGAGGGTGGTCGAATACGCTGTCTCCTCGGACCGCAGACCATCGATACCGTTTCACCCAAGCTCCTGGCGGCTACCCGCGGGGAGGCCGATCGGTTGGGGGTCGGTGTGACGATACACCTCTCCCAAAACGAGAGGGAGCCGCGCCAATGCCTGGAGGCGTGGGGGGACTTGCCGGGACCCATGATGGAGAAGGCCGGCTTCTTGGGACCGGACTTCACCGGGGCGCACGCCATTTTCCTGCACGACGAGGACATCCAGGCCCTCGCGAGAAACGATTGCTCGGTTTCCCATAATCCCCAGATAAACGCCAAGCGGGCTCACATCGCCCCGGTTTCGGACATGATCGAGGCGGGGATCAACGTGGGGTTGGGATCGGACAACATGTTCTACGATATGCTGGAGGTCATAAAGACGGCGGGTATCGTCTGGAGGTTGCGGGTCAAGGATCCGACGGTTCCCCATCCTTCCACCATCGTGCAGATGGCCACCATGAATGGTGCCAGGGCCCTCGGTATCGATGATGCGGTGGGGTCACTGGAGGAGGGTAAGGTCGCGGACGTGGTGATGATGGACTACGCGCGCGCCCGGTATACCCCCCGGGTGAGGGAGAACGTCCTCTCCAACCTGGTGCATTTCGGTGCGGCGGACGACGTGGCGCTGACCATGGTCGGCGGCCGCATTCTCGTCGACGATCATCGGTACGTGGGAGGGAACGAGGAGGCCATCCTCGAGGAGGCGCAACGCTCGGGCGAGGAAGTCTGGGAGCGCGCCAAGGTCGATTGGGAGCTTCGGACTTCCGGTGGCAAGGGCTGAGCGGGCGCGCGGTGGCATAACATGATCGCGATAGCCGTGCCGGTCCAGGGGGGTTCGGGACGAGCCCGGGTTCGTTTCGACATGACGATGTTTCCGACGGATGTTGAGGTCACGGGTAGGCACTGATCCGACTACGAACGCAATGGGGCGGAGTGATTACCCGGCGGGCTCGTGGACATTGCATCGAGGAGCCCGCCGGAGGGATGGCTTGCCCTTACCGTGGCATCGTTGACACTTTTCGCCAAGGATCCTTCGTAGGCATCTCGATTTACGGGTGAAAAGGCCGCGAACATCACCACGATATCGTTTCAAAGCGACTGCAAGTTCGAACCAGCTGGGATTTGTGAAATGTGAATAACCGGGGATTGTTCTCGGTCCATCGGGACCGCTACTCATCCCGAGTTCCGTCCCGCCCAGCATACGGGCTGTCAGCCCATGCTCTCCCGCGCATCCCGAAAAGGCATTCCTCGATTCTTTTGGCCCACCATCCCGCTAGTGGAAGCAGCCGCACACGGGCAGCTGATCCCCGGTCGAACCATCGAGACGACGGTGTATTGGAATCGATTTCTCGGGGTGTGACACACAGCTGTCATCCCTCAATGTGACCATCATAATCGCGATATGCTCGGGGTTTACCATCCCTGGATGTTCGGCCTTCGAATCTCCGTCGAACTATGGACCTCGAGTCCGGATGTGCCCTGATATGTTGGATGGCGAGGATCTCGTGCCATGCCAAGCGCATCACAGTCGGCTACTCGCCGGGCAAAGGGGATGGTATCTCGATCCCTATTCGCCCAGGATTCCGGGTTCACCGTTTACCCAACGATGATGGATGTGTCCGAGCCTTCGCGATTCCGACGAGAACTGGAATGGGGGAATTACCATGCGCCGAGGAATCTGTTTCTTTGGTATCCTGTTGATGATCACTTTACTCGTAGTCCCACTGGGTTGTGGCGATGAGGTGCAGCCCGAGCCAGTCGATGAACCGAATGCCGCCGAGGACGTCCAAGAACCATCGACCGATTCCGCGGAAGAGTCCCGCGAGCCCGACCAGGACAAGGAGTTTTCCATCGGAGATTCGCTGCGTATGGAAGACGTGGTCGTGACCTTGAACGGCGTGCGACTGTCCGAGGGTGGTGATTTCTTCAAACCCGAAGATGGGCACGTATTCTTCCTGGCCGATTTCAGCGTGAACAACAACAGCGATGAGAGCATCAACGTTTCTTCCATGATGCAGTTCGACCTGGTTGATGGTGATGGATACTCACAGGATATGTCTATCTATGTCGATGCAAAAGGGGATATGGACGGGCAAATCGGTGCAGGGCGCACCAAGAGCGGAGAAATCGCCTGGGAAGTGCCCCGGGATGCCCGGGGGCTCGAACTGGTTTTTGAGCCGGACTTTCTGCGCTTGGGTCAAGCCATTTGGATCGTCGGGGATGTGGCCGACCTCGATGAGAATGCCTCCGGCGCTGTTGATGAGGGCGATCACCTGTCCGAAGATGCTTACGTGGAGTTCTTCATCGACCACCTGACGAGGCTTTTTCAAATAGCCGAGGAGTTGGAGGGTGATGAAGAACTGCGGGCGCTGGAGTCCATCGCCGAAGAGTATTTTGCTTTCACCCGAGGTCGGGAACTTCCCCCGCACCTGGAGCGAGTACACGATAGGTACTCGCGGGCAATGGAGATCTACGCGGGGATCGAGGATGCCGACGAGGCGGATGGCTGGGTGGCAATTAATGAGATCAGCGCCGCAACGGAAGAATTGGAGTCGGCCGTCGACATGAGCATCTACGAATAGCGTTCGATCCGCGCCTGATTCTCGGCCAGTTGGAGCCGAAGGGCGAACTACGCTCGCCCTGGTCTACCCGGGATAACCCCGGGACACGAGGTTACATCCGAGATTTCCTCGAGTCCCGGGGATATCCGTGGAACGAAGAACGGCGATTCTTTGAACCCGCGATGGATCTCTCCCGGCCGGCATCACCAATGCGCGCCATATAGGTTTTCCGCCCGGTGATCATGATCTCAGCCACCGGTCTTCACCGACTGGTCCGAGGAGGACTACAAGGCTTGACCGATTCGCGTGAATTCGACCAGGATGGCGTCATTCGAGTGACGCGATTCCAATCCAGATACGTCGATTCGCGAAAGCCCCGGTCGATTGCGGTACCCCTGGAACAATGTAGCAGTTGAAAGTGTGCTCGCTGCGCCTTCGGAGTGCTTCCCCTCGCCATACGGTGACAATAGCTAGATGCGCCTGCATCGCACAATAATCCCGTTTACGCAGGAGTCCCGTGGGATGCGGGAGAAAGCCTGACAGGATTCGACGATTTTCCGCCACTGGGAAGCGGGCTCTAACGGAGGCGATCGGGAGCGATGATCCTTTATCGCGATAGTGCAGAAGGGTTCATGAGGGCGACGGATGATAATCAAATCGCCAGCGAAATCGAATCCGCTTACGTCAAACGCTTGCACCGAAAACCCCATTACGCGGAGCGCACGGCGTGGATTAATTCGATGCAGTTCATGGAACGGATAATCCGCAAGGCCGGTGTTCCCGGGGATTGTGGCGTCCTCATAGAGTACAAGATACCTTCTACGAGCAAGAGGATCGACTTCATCATATCCGGTCGGGACGCGGCGGGGTTGGAGAACTTCATAATAGTTGAATTGAAGCAGTGGAGCGACGCCGAGGCCTCGGAGAAGCCCGACCTGGTGCGCACCTTCCTCGGCGGTGGTCCCCGGGAAACAACGCACCCTTCGTATCAAGCCTCTTCTTACCGCCAATTTCTCATGGATATGAATGAAGCCATCTACTCCGGGGACATCCGCAGTCATTCCTGCGCATACCTGCACAACTATCACCGTCGCTCGCCCGAACCCCTGGAGGAATCCCAGTATCGTCCACTCCTGCACCAGGCTCCCCTATTCCTGGCCGATGATGGGGAGAAGCTACAGGAATTCCTGAGGAAATACGTCGGTGGCGGGCGGGGGATGGAACTCCTCTATCACATCGAGCGAGGGCGTATCAGGCCATCTCGCAAGCTCATCGACCACATAACGGGATTGTTCGAGGGCAATACGGAGTTTACGCTCCTCGATGAGCAGAAGGTGGCCTACGAAACCGTTATGCACCATGCCACCGATGGGGGACAACGCCGAACGATCATCGTCAAGGGAGGACCCGGGACCGGGAAGTCTGTGATATCGATGAACGCCCTCGGTGGATTGTTGGACCGCGACAAGAACGTGATATTCGTGGCCCCCAACGCCGCTTTCCGCGATGTAATGGTGGCTACACTGGCCGGGCCTGGTCGGAGCAAGAATCGGCTGCGCAGCGTATTCCACAGCTCTGCGAGCCTCCACGACGCTCGTCGAGATCGCTTCGACGTTGTCATAGTGGACGAGGCCCATCGCCTCAAGGATAAGGGAGCATTCATGTACAGGGGCGATAACCAGATCGAGGACGTAATCCGTGCATCGTTCGTCAACGTCTTCTTCATAGACGATTCACAGCGGGTACGGCCCGAGGATATCGGTTCGGTGGATGAAGTCCGTCGAATCGCCGAGGAAAACGGTGCAGAGGTGGTTGAACTCGACCTGGTCACCCAGTTTCGTTGTTCGGGTGCTGAAGGTTACCTCAACTGGTTGGATGATGTGCTGCAGGTCCGGGAGACGGCGAACTTCGACGGGTGGGATCCGGACGCGTACGAGTTCAAGATGGTGGATTCACCCCACGAGCTGCGGGAGATGATTAGTCGGCGTATTGCCGAAGGCAACCGGGCGCGGCTGCTGGCGGGATATGCCTGGCCGTGGACATCCGAGAAAGAGGGTAACCCGAGCGGCGAGATAGATGACGTGGTCATCGAAGAATACGACTTTTCCATGCCTTGGAATGCACGATCCTCGCGCTCTACTTGGGCCATCGATGATAGGGGAGTGGATCAGGTGGGGTGTATCCACACCAGCCAGGGGCTGGAGTTCGATTACGTCGGGGTGATTATCGGTAACGATCTGCGTTTCGACCCCGCCCGAGTGGAATTGTACGCCGATTACTACGCCTATCACGACCGCCTCGGCAAGCGAGGCATGAAGGCGGACAACGAAGGTCTCACCGGGTTGGTGAAGAACATCTACCGGGTCTTGATGTCCCGGGGAATAAAGGGATGCTACGTCTTTGTTCGCGATCCCCAACTGCGCGATTACCTCGAGGAGCGCCTCGAAGATGTCTTCAGGTTGTGAACCGCGCCGGAGCACGACAGCAATGTCCAAGATTCGAACACGTGCATGATTGGAAGTGATGGTCCGTGCAACACCGCAGGGTGCAGACTATCGTCCGCGGACGCTGGATCGTAGCCGATCCCTCCCTCGGAGAGGATGGAATCATCGAAAATGGAGCGGTGGCCGTCGACGATGGGGGAAGCATAGTCGAAGTGGCCGATGCCACGGTGCTGCGGGATAGGTATCCCTATGCTGATGTGGAGGGAGGGGATGGCCTCGCCGTAGTTCCCGGCTTTATAGACGCCCATTCCCACGGTATGGGGCTTTCGTATTTCGACCTGGGCCTGGGCTATGACCACCTGGAGTCGTGGAACCTGGATATCCCGGGCGTCCATCGTCCCGATGCTTACCTGGATGCCATCTGGTGCGGGATCAAGCACCTACTCTCCGGGTGTACCACCATCCACCACATGGGAGATTCACCGGACGAACAGGTTCGCGGTTACCGTCGCCTGGGTATCCGCTGGGCGCTATCGGTGACGGTGAAGAATCTCAACCTGCTAACCCTGGATGATGCGGCCTTCGCACGAACCCTCCCCGGCGATCTCCGTCGACGGATGAAAACTCAGCTGGTACCCGATGCAAGAGCCCTGGAGGCGGATTACTTCACGCGCTTCCGCGCGGTCTTCGAGAAATACCACGCAGAGCATCATCCGGTGATGTTTGGGCCCATGGGTCCCCAGTGGTGCACCCGCGATCTCCTCGAAGGTATAGCCCGCGAAGCGGAGACCCTGGGCACGCGTATTCACATGCACGCGATACAGACGCCGTACCAGCGGGAGTCCGTGCGCCGAGCCCGAGGAACCTCCCCCGCTAGGTATCTCGAGGAAACGGGCGTCCTCGGACCCAACCTGACCCTGGGTCACGGGGTCTGGTTCGACGAAGAAGATTGGGACATCCTCGCCGGGGCCGGGGTATCCGTCACCCACCACGCCAGCTGCAACCTTCAGATGCGAAACGGCATTTTGCCCTTGCCCGTCCTCATGTCGCGGGGAATGACGGTGGCCATAGGTATCGATGGTAAGGGCATCAATGACGACGAGGACATGATGCAGGAAATGCGCATGGTGGAGAAGCTGCATCGACCGGCGGACTTTACCTTCGATGCGCCTCCGGTGGTGAGTCCGGAACGCATCCTGGAGATGGCTACCATCGGCGGCGCTCGAACCCTGGGTATCGACCACCTCGTCGGGACCCTGGAGCCGGGGAAACGCGCCGATCTTTGCACCATCGACATGGATAGGGGCCCGTGGGTTCACCCGGGGATGCCCGTCATCGATAGGATCGTTATGCAGGGTAAGTCGATGGATGTCGATGCAGTCATGGTCGACGGCCGCGTCCTGGTGCGAGGAGGATGCGTGGTCGGATTGGACGAAGCGGCCCTGCTCAAGGAGCTGGTCGCCTCCATCGGCGATCGCGGGGGCTCCGATCCCGAGTACCTGGCATTGCTCCGGGAGCTCAGGCCCCACGTCGGGAGGTTCTACGAGAATTGGCCCCTTCCCGGTGATGGGGGTGTGCGCCCCTACTATTACATGAATCGCCGGGCTCGGGGAGTTTGATGGGCACCTATGGCCCGTCTTTCGTTATCGGGGGTCGAGTTACGACCCGTTCCCGACTGGATCGCGGGAGTGCCTGGGGTTCTAGGGACGGCAACGCGGGGACTCCCGGCATGCGTATTGTCCCCGCGTTGCACACTATCGGGGCCGGGGACTGATATCCCCAAGCCCGGGATCACCCCTCCACGTAGTCGATGATTTCCGCCGCACTCATGTCGGCAAGGCCCAGGCTATCCAGGGTCCTGCCTTCCGTCCAGAAGTCCGCGTCGCATACGTATCCCCCCAGGGTGATTATCGAATCTATCAGCGGAGTCGGGACACCCAGCACCTCGCCCAATTCCGACATGGGTACCAATCCGTAGGGGAGGTCTTCGGTTATGTACCGGGAGTGGATGGACGAGGGGCCCTTGATATCCCCTATCACCCTGAGGGTATCGAAGGGCGCCTGGAATACCGACGCCATTATGGTACCCGGGCTTCGGAAATCGCGATCCTCGTATTGGGTTACCTCGTGACCCAGGGCGCGACCCAGGGAAGCCGTTTCTTCGAAAAGGGCCCGTATAACCCTGGCCGGGGCCTCGGTTATTCCCTCGCGATACATGTTGAACTCGCCTTCGGACCATTGGATCCTCCCCACGTTCAAGAGGGATCCCGGGGGATGGCATATCGGGTTTAGGTTCGATAAGGCCGCTATCAGGACGTTCGTTCCATCTACGATTACCCCCGGCCAAAGTTCTTCGAGGGCCGGCAATAATTCTTTGGTCCGAGATGCCGGAAGTCCCGCCACCGAAACCCGCACCGCGAGGAGCTTCAGCGCCTGGATGGAGGGGCCGATGGCCCGGGTGCCGTAGGGGAGTGTGTTGGCTTCGGCTATGAGCACGTCGGCGTCCGGGTTGCGATCCCGCATCATCTTTGCGAGTCTCAACGAACCGAAGTCCCCAGCCCAGACCACGACCTTGTGTCCGTCGCGAAGGTGTGGACAGAGTTCATCGAAGAAGAGGTCATGCCCCAGTGCCGGGATGACCACGTGTATCAGCTCGACCCCGTCCAAGGCCGCCTCTATGTCGCAGGTGCAGGAGGTTATGTCGGCGATCCCGGTACGCCCTATTCCCGTCAGCTCTATTCTCCCGGTGCGCAGTATCTCCGAAAAGGGCTCCTCGAAGGAAGGGTGTTCGTACAGGTGAACATCGTAGCCTGCGAGGGTCATGTCCGCGGCCATGGTTCTTCCACCGTCTCCCGCGCCCAGGATTGCCATGGGTTTGTCTAACATGTTTTCTCCTCCCGAGAATCTTGAGTTGGTGCTTCTCCTAGCGTCTTAGTACCCGGCCCGAGCGGGTGGCCCGGGATTCACCCCGGCGCACGGCCACTCGGCCGTTGACGAACACGGAATGAATTCCCCTCGGCTTCTCACACGGCTTCGCGTGGGTGGCGAGGCTGTCTATCGATTCGGGATCGAAAAGCAGCAAGTCCGCGTTGAGACCGGGTTTTATGGTTCCCCGATCGTCCAGTCCCAAAAAGCCCGCGGGCAGGGATGTCATCTTTCGTATCGCTTCCTCCAGCGACAAGACGCGTTTCTCGCGTACGTATTCCCCCAGCACTCGGGGATAGGTACCCCATCCCCTGGGGTGTGCGTTGGCCATGGGGTCATCCAGTTCCGGGGGTATATCCTGGGCCTCGGCGTCGGTTCCCACCATCGACAAGGGGTGTGCGAGGATCCGTTGGAGATCGTCTTCGCCGATGGGGCCAGCGGCCACCAGCGTGGCCCCGCGATCCTCGAGGTACACGCGGCGCATGGCGTCCCAGTGGTCTTCTAGCTTCAATTTCCTGGCGACCTGGGAGAAGTTGAGCCCCACGAGTTTCGGGTTCGAGGGAGAGTGAACCACGCAATCGAAAAAGGACGCATCCCACAGATCCGGGGCGTACACCCCCTTCTTCCAGAGAAATTCCTTGCGCCTTTGGTTCACCTCTTTCGCGCGCGCGGCCTCGTCCACCAGTCGTTCCTTGATTCGCCTCCACGAGCCTTCGTCCCCGAGTTGTTCCAGCAAGATTTCGACCTGGCTCTCCCCGGGGCCAGCATCACCGGTGAAGGCTACGAAATGCCTACCCAGGTTCACCTCCCGGGCGAAGCCCCAGGGGTACAGGTCGCAGAGTACGTCGACGCCCCTCTCGCGGGCTTCCTCCAACATCCGTAGGGTGGTCACCGGCGTTCCCCAGTTCTCTACGAACATGGCCTTGTGGTGCGTCGCGCAGCCCCTGACTCCGGTACTCTCGCTGATCTGGATGAGTTCATCGACGGAGGGTATGAGATATTCCTCTTCGCTTCGCATGTGGGAGATGTGGACGCCACCGTATTCTTGGACCACGGCGCAGAGCCGGGCTACCTCCTCGGTGTCGGCGTTTCGGCCGAAGGGATAGCGTAAGCCCGTGGAAATGCCGAAGGCACCCTGTTCCATTCCCTCGCGGAGCAATTCTTCCATGCGGGTCGATTGCCCCGGCGTTGGTTCGAGGGCGCGATCGCCGTCGGATCCCATGGCACTACAGCGGAGGACGTTGTGCCCGACATAGGGTACCAGGTTGATGGCCGTTCCGGTTTCCTCTACCACGCGGCGCCAATGCTCCAGGGTCCGCCACCCGGGCAGGTCCTCTCCGAAGGCGTCGGGGGAGATGGCCCTGACGAGATCCCTTACCGCCTCCGCGTTCTCCCCGGAGAAGGCGTAGGTCGAGAATCCGCACTGGCCGATTCCCTGAGTGGTGATACCCTGGGAGACCAGGTTGTCGGCGCCGGGATTGTCGAGGATGGTGAAGTCGCTGTGCCCGTGGACGTCGATGACGCCGGGGCTGAGTACCAGTCCCTCGGCCTCGATGATTTCGGCGGCCTCCACTTCGAGGGTCGGAGATCTCCAGATCGAAGCTATTAGTTCATCCTTGATGCCGACACTGCCGATGAACCATGGATTGCCGGTTCCGTCAATTACCCGTGCATTGCGGATTACGACATCGTACAACGCCAATCCCGCCCTTTCAAGCGACCAGGTCTTCACGACTAACACATTCCTTCGGCGTCATCCGGGCTTCACCTTCATCGTGGCGATGGTTGGCCTGCGCCGAGTCCAGCGCATCGGTCGCAGGACGCGATGATCGAGGCGCGATAGATTGGCGGGGTTCGAGGTACCGAATACCGCCACCGGGCACCGGTAGCGGCATCGTAATCCGGTCTCAAATTGGAGGTATCAGTCGATATATGTCGAACTAAGTGGGTGACAACGCAGATTTGGGTTGGCAATTGGCGAGAATCAGGAGAACTGGAAGATGCTGGTTTTGCCCGATGGCTGCGGGCGTGTCGGCGCCGGTGATGCGCCCGTCCCAAGAGCGGAGACCGACGAGCGGTAGTCGACGAGAATGACATGCAATTTGATGGGAGAGGGGTTAGTTTATGCCTGCGTTCGCTCGTACAAGACTCCTGGTGATCATCATGGTGACGCTACTCGTCGGCATCGGTGCGTTCGCCTGCGGCCCTTCGGAGGATTCGCCCGGCGATCCGGCCGCCCCCACCGATGAGAAGGCCGGTGGGACCCTGGTCTTCGGGAGACTACAGGAGCCGGAAACCCTGGACATCCACAAGACGCCCTGGCTCGATGAACTGATGGGTAGCATGCACGCGACCTTACTGTACCGCGCCGAGGACGGGGGATATCTCCCCGGCTTGGCAGAGGATTGGGAGATCTCCGATGACGAGAAGGAAATCACGCTAACTTTGCGGGATGATGTAACCTTCCACGACGGTGAGCCGTTTAACGCCGAGGCCGTAAGATTCACCTTCGAACGCATGACGGATCCTGACATGGCCTCCCCGGGGGCTCACAACTGGGGCCCGGCGGAAGCCGTGGAAGTCATCGATGAATACACGGTGAAGATCGTTTACTCCGAGGTTTACGCCAGGGCCTTGGAGTCCTTGACCAGCAGTTACCTGGCTCCCCTGTCGCCCGCGGCCGTCGAGGAACACGGCGAGGACTTCGGAACGAACCCGGTGGGTGCGGGCCCCTTCAAGTTCGAACGATGGGACCTGGGTTCTGAGGTCGTCGTGGTGCGAAACGAGGACTTCGACTGGGGTCCGGGATTCGCCGAAAACACCGGCGCCCCGTTCGTCGAGCGAATCGAATTTCGATTCATTCCCGACGAAACCGCCAGGGTCACCGCCCTCGAGACCGGGGAACTCGACCTGATCGCCATGGCACCCCCGAGGGATGTATTGCGGTTCGAAGAGGATTCCGACTTCGTGGTAGTCCCGGTGATGGCCACTGGAATAGTCTATTTCGGCATCAACTGTTCCAAGCCCCCGTGGGACGACTACCGCTTGAGGCAGGCCGTTGCCTGGGGGACGGCCGCGCGCGAGGAGATCATCGAGACGGCCTTCGAGGGCCTAGCGATACCGATCTATGGCCACCTGGCGCCTCACATCCACCCGGGCTACTACCCCGAGGTCGAGGATATAAGTTACAAGTACGACCCGGAGAAGACCGCTGAGATCCTGGAGGATCTCGGGTACGAGATGGGTTCGGATGGTTACTTCGAAAAGGACGGCGAAGTGTTGGAACTCGAGGAAGTGTGGATTACCGACGATCCGGCCTACCAACGCGTCGCCGTGGTCATCCAAGAGAAACTCGCCGAGGCGGGTATCAAGATGAACATCGTACAGATGGATGACGCGACGCTGTTCTCCCGGACCCACGAGGGAGTCCACGACGGGATGGTGGCCTACTACGGTTTCCAAGATCCCGACATCCTGTTCTACTTCTTCCACACCAGTCGGCTGGATAGCACCAATCGTATCCACTACCAAAACCCCGAGATCGATGATCTTCTGGAGCGGGGACGGGCGATATTGGACTTCGACGAGCGCTTCGAGATCTACAGGGAAGTCCAGGAGATACTGCTGGAAGATGCTCCCTGGGTTCCCTTGCTGGTGCGGGAAGAACCGCTCATCCACAGTCTCAAGGTCAACGACCTCAACGTCCACCCGGTGACCTCGGGGATCATATGGAACGACATGTGGATCACCCAGTAACGATGTAAGTGGCATGAGATCTCGCTCGAGCGGATCGCGCGGGGGTCGGTATCGGACGGACGTCGTAGCTCCGGCCCCCGCGCCTGTCGCCGCTCCCTTCGGAGAGAGGTCGAAACATGACCCGATTCATAATCCGACGAACCCTGCTCATAGTACCGATCGTAATTGGTGTGACCATCCTCGTGTTCCTCATGTTTCACCTCATACCCGGGGACCCCGCCGAGTACCTCATGCGCGGGTTCGGCACCAGGGATCAAATAGAGCAGCTGAGGGAATCCATGGGGCTCAATGATCCCTTGCCCGTTCAGTATTGGCGATTTATTTCGGGTCTGGCGCGGGGTGACCTCGGTAGGGCCCTGACCACCAATAGGCCGGTGGTCGATGAAGTGCGGTATCGTTTCTTGCACACCATCGAGCTGGCGGGGGTAACACTGGTTTTCGCGGTGATCATAGGCGTCAACTTGGGTATAGTGTCGGCCACCAAGAGGCATACCATCTTCGACGATATCAGCCGGCTGGTGGCCCTGGCGGGGGTCTCGCTCCCGAGCTTCTGGCTGGGCCTGATGCTCATGTACGTGTTCGCTTATCAATTGGGCTGGTTCCCCGCCCTGGGGCGCGGGGGCTACCTGTGGACGCTGAACGGTTTGCGGCACATCTTCCTGCCCGCCCTGTCCCTTGGGGCCATCTCGGCGGCGGTGCTGGCGCGCCTGACGCGCTCGAGTATGCTCGACGTCCTGAACGAAGACTATATCCGTACCGCACGCTCCAAGGGGCTAAAGGAGCGCAACGTGCTGTACAAGCACGCTCTCAGGAATGCCTTGATACCGGTGGTGACGGTGATAGGTATGCAGGCCGGCGTTCTCCTTGGAGGTGCTATAGTGACCGAGACCATTTTCGCCTGGCCGGGATTGGGGCGCCTCACCCTGGACGGCATCCTCAAGCGAGACCTTCCCCTCATCCAGGGTGCGGTCTTGATTTTCGCCTTCACTTTCGTGTTCTTGAATTTCGTCGTCGACCTAATTTACGGCTACATCGATCCGAGGATTCGCTATGACTGATCGACGCGAGGGGGATGCGGGAATGAATCCGGAGGTCAACGGTTACAGGAGCGTCCTTCGCTTCTTGCGACGCAATAGGACCGTGACCCTGGGTATACTGCTACTGGGGATAGTATTGTTCATGGCTGCCTTCGGAGGATTGTTGACCCCTTACAGTTACAGACAACAGATCCAGGGTTCGAGACTGCTCCCGCCGGGGGTAACCCATCTACTGGGCACGGATCAATTCGGCCGGGACGTACTGTCGCGAATAATCGCGGGGGCCAGGATATCGCTGTTTTCCGGCTTCCTCGCGACCGTGGTATCCACTTTGCCGAGGGTACTACTGGGAACCCTGGCCGGCTACTACTCTAGGCTGGATGACCCCATAATGAGGCTTATGGACATCCTCATGACCTTCCCGGGGATTCTGCTCGCCCTGGTGGTGGTCACCATCTTGGGGACCGACCTTCACAACGCCGTCATAGCAGTCGGGATCTGGGGTATACCGACGTTCGCGAGGGTTACCCGCGGTGCCGTACTCAGCGTGAGGGAGCAGGGGTACGTGGAAAGTGCCAGGGCAACCGGGGGAAACGACCTGCACATCATAACAAAGCACATCATGCCCAATTGCCTGGCACCGATACTGGTCCTGATGTCGATGCGCGTCGGACAATCGATCCTGTCCCTGGCGGCGCTGACCTTCCTCGGCCTCGGGGCAGCCCCACCGACGCCCGCTTGGGGCCTGATGCTCAGCGAGGCCCGGGCATACATGCGCGAAGCCTGGTGGATGACCACTTTTCCCGGGGTGGCCATCCTCATCACGGTTTGGGGCTTCAACCTGGTGGGTGATGGCTTGAGGGACTACCTCGATCCCTACGTTAGGAGCAATTGAGCCGTGGGATGCATTCTCGGCGCGGAAGGCGGGCGATGGGAGCAGCTCTTGCCGGGGTAGAGTGGAAGATGGAAGGGGTGCGGTGGTGAGTAGTCGGGATTCCGAAAGACTGCGCGAACTATTGTCGGAAGAGGTCGGGGCATTCGATGGGACGGCCGGAATCGCGATAGAGTCGATACCCGCGGGAGTTCGAACTGGGATCAACGAGGAGCGGGTCTTTCCCATGGCCAGTGTTTTCAAGATCCCGATTCTCGTGGAATTTTTGGCCATGGTAGAAGGAGGCTCCGCATCCCTCGACGACCGGATCGAGCTACGCGCAGAGCACCGCACGGCGGGCTCGGGAATTCTCGCGCGCATGGATCCCGGGCTGAATCCCACCTGGAAAGACCTCCTGACCTTGATGATCAACATCAGTGACAATTCGGCGACGGATCTCGTCTTGGATCGCGTGGGGATATCGGCTATCCAGCGAAGGCTCGACGCACTGGGCCTCGAGGATACGAAGTTCAACGCCAATTGCACCGATGTGATTCGGATCGCCTGCGGCCTTCCGCCCATGGCGCCGTCGGAGCTTTCCGATGAACTCGAGTCAGGGGTCCCGCATATTGATGGCGATAGGTTGCTGGAGGGACAAATCGATACCAGCACGCCGGCGGACATGGTCCGGCTGTTGGTCGAACTGGAGGCCGGCCGAATCCTCGGCGAATCCGCCACTGGCCTGGCCCTGGACATCATGGCCATACGAAAGATGTCGAAGCGTTTGGCCGGCGGCTTGCCCCGGCGTGTCCGGGTGGCCAGCAAGACGGGAACCATCGGCAGCGTGGTAAACGACGCCGGCATCATCGGAGGTATCGACGACGATTGCTGCTTCGCGATATGCGCTTTCACAAAATACGGGGGCGATGAGTCCGTTTCGGAGAGGTTCATAGCCCGGATCGCGGCCCTGGTCTACGATTACCTGCGCGAGGATCGCCGGGGCTGACCCCCGACGTATATCGCGTTTTCGCGGGAGAAGCACGCGATGGCGAACTCGCACGACGAGCGCAGGAAGTGCGGGATAATGGGAGAAAACGAGTGGAGGGGAGAACAGCACGCAAAGATCCCGCCCCATCCCCCTTCGGGACCGGGATCGGGGAGGGGAACGCTCCGAAGAATGAAGACCCTCGATTCGGGGACCCACGCATTCTTGATCCTGGCCAAGTACGGTGGTTATGCGGCCGTACTGTGGATGACCCTGACCAACCACGGCCTCCAAATGGACGCGCCGCTAATCGCGCTGGCCTTCGTTTTCGCCGTGGATTCGGTGCGAAGCTACTACCTCGAACCACGCGAATCCGCGTGGACTTTATCGACATTGGCCTTGCAGTTGGGCCTGGTTTTTTCCTTCCTTTGGTCCGACGGCACGGGCATAGGATCCATACTCTTGATCATCGTCATCGCCGAAAGCCAGCTAGGATACCCCGTTCCGATCGGGACCGCCGTTTTCGCGGTTTCCCTCCTGGGTTTTTGGGGAGTCGGTGCCCTGGCGGGTTGGACGCGGGGAACCCTGGGCCCCGATCTCGTGGCGACGCTGGCCATCAATGGGATGTTCTTCGTATTCGCCTTCGGCGTGAGTTTCCTGGCCCGACGACAACAGGTGGAGCGTGAGCGCGCAGAGGACGCCCTGGTGCGCTTGGAACGGTCGCGGAGGGACCTGGAGATAGCGCACCGGGGCCTCATGGAGAGCAGCCAGAAGCGAGAGCTCCTGGCGGTGGCCGAGGAGCGAAATCGGCTGGCCCGGGAGATACACGACACCCTGGCGCACAGCCTGACGGGAATCGTCGTGGGTGTGGAAGCCGCCCGACGCCTCCTGGCCGTCGACCCCGCGGGCGCCGCGGAAGCGCTGGAGCGTATCCAGGTGCAGGCCAGGACTGGCCTAGAAGAGATCCGAAGATCCGTCAAGGCTTTGCGCCCGCGGGAACTGGAAACGGGAAGTTTCGAATCCGCGGTGCGGGGCCTGGCCCGAGAGATGGGCGAACGCGGTCTCCTCTTGAACTTGGAGTTCGATGTACCCTGTCTCCCAGGGTACCTGGAATCGCCCCTTTATCGGATCATCCAGGAGGGCATAACCAACAGCGTACGCCACGGGGGAGCGAGTCGCGTGGACATCACCCTGGTTCGCACGGATCCGGGTATTGCCCTGACCATAGAGGACGATGGCTGCGTACCGGACGACTGGGTAGAGGGGTACGGA
>SLGS01000225.1 GCA_007136565.1 Clostridia bacterium
GACGGCCTCGGAAACCCAGGATACCCCGGATGCATCGGTATTACCGACGGCAAGATCTCTGAAATATGGCGGGGAGAAACCCCCGACCCATTGCCCGCCTCCGGAGAAGTCATGGACGCAGAAGGCCGGGTCGTATGCCCGGGCTTCGTCGACATCCACACTCACACCGACTGGGGATTATTCGACCACGTGGAAACCGCCTCGTCATTGCTTATGGGGGTCACGACGGAAATCGGGGGCAACTGCGGAACGAGCCTGGCGCCCGGATCGCCGACGCTGTCATCTTACCTTGAGTCCCTGGGACGCGAGACCCCTGACTCCATACCGGATATCCAAACGTTCCTGGATCGCACCGACGAACTCGTCCCGGGCAATAACCAGGGCATCTTCCTCGGGCAGGGCTCGGTAAGGGCCGCGGTGATGGGATCCGATACCAGGTTCCCAAGCGACGTAGAACTGTCCGCCATGGTCAAACTGGTGAGAGAATCCATGGAGCAAGGAGCCTTCGGTATGAGCACGGGCCGGGCCTACGTTCCCGGTTGCCACGCGGGCTTCGCCGAAATACTCGAACTGACCCGGGAAGTGGGTCGGCACAGGGGCCTTTACACCTGCCATATAGCGGATCAGTGGGCCAACATACACCGGGCAGTCGGGGAAGTGTTGGAACTCGGGATCCGGTGCGATACGCCCGTTCAAATAGCTCACCTCAAGGTGGTCGGAAAGGATCACTGGGGCAGGATGGACGAGGTTCTCGCGCTGATCGAAGACGGGATGGACATGGGCGTCGACGTCGGGGCTGATGCCTATCCCTACGAGTACGCCGCCATAGCGCTGCTCCGGGATCGCCTACCCGCACCCCTGCGCGAGATGGAGGACCCACAGATCCTGGATGTCCTCGCCTCCGAAGAGGGGCCCGAGAGGCTGCGTCGTGGATGGTCCGAAAACCCCGACTACGGGTCCGTACGTCTGCCCCTGATGGGTGTGATCTGGTGCGCCGAGACGAAGGAGGCCGAGGGCCTGGACCTGGGCGAAGTGGCAATAGCCTACGGGACCGACGTCGCCGGAGCCATCGCCCGCCTCCTGGTGGAAAACGAATTGAAGGTCAAGATAGCCGGCATTATGGATCCCGAGGATCTCAGGACCGCGCTTTGCCATCCGTTGGTCGCCATCGGGAGCGACTCCACCTTGCGGGACCCGACGAGGGACGCCTCCTCCGACCCGGCGCGATCCTCTGTCCACCCCAGGGAGTACGGTACATTCCCGCGGGTGCTCGGAAAATTCGTCCGCGAAGAGGGCCTGCTGACCCTCGAGGAGGCCGTGGCCAAGATGACCTCGATCCCGGCGGAGCGGATCCAGCTTCCGGATCGAGGAGCCATCATTCGAGGGCACCGAGCCGACCTGGTGGTCTTCGACCCGGACACCGTTTCCGACAGAGCCACACCGGACGCTCCCACCGCCACCCCCACTGGTATATCGGCGGTCATCGTCAACGGCCGCCTCGCGGTGAAAGACGGCGAACTGACCCCTTCCAGGTCGGGTATGGCGCTGAGGGATCCGCAGGGCCGGGTAGTTTACGAGTAGTACCCGGGCGACACCGGCGCCCCGACGGATCTCACCGCCGGGGCACCCAATAAGCGGAGAGGGATGATCGCGTGGCGGGGGGATCCGAACTCCTCGATTCTCCACCTGATGGCATGGATGGACGGAGCATGCGTCGGCGCGTCATGCGACTGGCCTGGCCGGTCATGACCGAGCAAATCCTCGCCACCATAACCCAGATGGTAGACGTGGCCATGGTGGGCCGGCTGGGCGCCGCCGCCATCGCGGCCGTGGGCATCAGCCTGCAACCACTGATGCTCGCCTTTTCCATATTCGGAGCCCTCTCGGTCGGTACGACAGCCGTCGTCGCGAGGTCCATGGGCGCCGACGATCCCCGGGAGGCATCCCGTGCCCTGAGGCAATCCCTGGTGGTTGGAGTGGCCCTGGCCACGGTGCTTTGCCTTTGGGCTTACTGGAATGCGCACTTGGTCGTGGGAATAATGGGTCCCGAACCGGATGTCTTGGAGCTGGGTGTGTCATACGTCCGCGTCATCCTTCCCGGCGTAGTGTTCATGATGGCATCGTTTACCATATCCGCCGCCCTGCGCGGCGCCGGTGATACCGTAACCCCCATGAAGATCAACCTGGCGGTTAACCTCCTTAACCCAGTACTCAACTACATCTTCATCTTCGGTGCCCTGGGGATACCCGCGATGGGAGTTGCCGGGGCTGCGTTGGGCACCACTATAGCCAGGAGCCTGGGCGGCATCGTGCTCCTGGGAATCATCATCAGGGGGCCTTCTAGGCTCAGGGTATCCTTCCGGGGAGGCGCTTTGATACAACCGGACATGATCGCCAGGATAGTGAGGGTCGGTCTCCCCGCGGCCCTCGAGCAATTCGTCAGCCGCGTGGGCCAGGTGTTCTTTCTCCGTATCGTCTCCGGGCTCGGCACCATGGCCTACGCAGCGCACACCGTGGCCGTGAACGCGGAATCCATCTCCTTCATGCCCGCCTTCGGATTCGCAACCGCGGCGACGACCCTGGTGGGGCAAAGCCTCGGGGCCAAGGATCCGGAAATGGCCGAACGGAGCGGATGGGCAACGTGGAAGATCACCGCCAGCATAGGGGCCGGTGCGGCTCTATTGATGCTTTTGATTCCCGAGTTGATGATGAGGATTTATACCACCGATCCGGAGGTTATCTCCACGGGCGCTACTCTGCTTCGCATCGTGGC
>SLGS01000208.1 GCA_007136565.1 Clostridia bacterium
AGGTCGATCGCCCGAACCGGTTTACATATTCGTCGAGGATGATGAAGTTCAGATTCGTCCCGCTCAGCGACTCTGGGGTATGGATACGTACGAAACACAATCCGCGATCAAGGGGGAATTGGACGATCCCGATGTTCAAGTAGCCTGCGTGGGACCGGCGGCGGAGAACGGGGTCCTGTTTTCCGGTATTTTCTGCAACCTGGTCCGGGCCGCCGCGCGCACCGGCATGGGAACGGTGATGGCTTCCAAGAACGTGAAAGCCCTGGCCGTCCGGGGTCACCAACCCGTGGGTGTAGCCCATCCGGAGGAATTCCGGCGCATCATGCAATCGGTGGACGAGTACATTGCAAACCACCACGAGTACGCATCCCGGAGGGCGCTGGGAACTACCCGCCTGGTCACTTCCCTTAACGCCATGGGCATCCTGGTCACCAAGCACCACCAAACGGGTTCTTTCCCCGAGGCACACCTGGTCAGCGGCGAGCGGCTCGCCTCGGAATTCAATACCAAGAATAGGGCGTGCGCAGCCTGCACGGCACCGTGTAGTCGCCGTTACGAGGTTCGAGATGGTCCTTTCGCCGGCCTCGCGTCCGAGGGTCCGGAATTTGAACCCCTGGGCGCTTTCACATCCCGGGTCATGAACCCGGATCTTCCCCTGGCACTGAAGGCGATCGACCTCTGTAATCGTTACGGAATGGATGCCCTGGCCACGGGCGAAGCCATTTCCCTCATGATGGAACTGAATCAACGAGGCATCTTCACCTCAAGGGACGCCGGCGTGGATCTTTCCTGGGGAAATCCCGATACAATCCTCCGCCTGGTCGAGGACATCGCTCATCGGAGCGGGCTCGGAGATCTCCTCGGCCTAGGGGCGGCGCGAGCCGCCGCCGAAATCGGTGGCGGCGCCGAAGAGTACGCCATGCATATCAAGGGTCTTGAACTCATACAAGCTGACCCCAGGGGGCTGAAGGGTTACGGCCTGGGTTTTTGCGTCGCGAGCCGAGGGGGCGACCACCTGCGCGCCGAACCATTCTTCGAATTGAGCGAGAACGCCGAGGAGGGCGAACGGCGCTTCGGAACCCCAAAGTCCGCCTTCCCCGGAGAGTTCGAGGGTAAAGGTAAACTGGTACGATATTTCGAGGACTGGTGTGCAGTCATCGATAGTCTCAATGTCTGCAAGAACACCGCCATCTGCATGGAAGCTTTACCCTTCGCCCGCGCTGCGGAAATCCTCAACGCGACCAGGGGCTGGGACATGACGGCGGAAGAGGTCCAGCGCGCGGGAGAGCGCATAATCAACATCGAAAGGGCGTTTTGCATGAGGGAGGGTATAACTCGCGCGGACGACAGGCCTCCCCGGCGCTTCCTCGAGGAACCCCTCCCCGCCGAATGCGGTCCATCGGCGGGGATGGTTTTCGAATTGGAGCCCATGTTGGACGAGTATTACGCTGCCCGTGGCTGGTCACGGGACATGGGTTGGCCAAACCGCTCCCTCCTAGAGGACCTCGGCATGCCAGAGGTGGCAGACGAACTCGCTGGAATGGGACTGGCAATAGACTGAGCAAAGGGGCGACGCTCGTGCGAATCGCCATAAACCTCAACGGTTTGATCGCCTATCGAGCGGGAACCAGGCGGATATGCGTCGATATCCGCACCAACCCGGCGCCTACGGTAGGTGAACTACTTAGCATTATCGAAGAATGTACTCTGGAAGAGTCGATCGCGGACGGGGATGTAGGGCACGGGTGCGATATCCAAACCGAGTACATGGTCCTCATCCACCGCGAAGGTAAAGTAGTGAGCGTTGCGTCCCTCGAGGGGAAAGAGACTCCACTGTCGAAGGGCGACGAATTGACACTAATCCATCGGTTTACAGGCGGATAGCGATCCCATGCTATCGCCCGCCAGGAGGAGGTAATGACGTGTCGCAAAAGTGGTTCCTCTCCATACTGCTCGCCGGAATGATGATTCTATCGGGAGCCCCGGGATCCTGGGTTCAGGCCCTAGATTCCGAAACGGTTGACATCGTCGGGTCACCCTTCACCGATCTCGCCGACGACGACGAAGCGGCGGAGTCTTTCGCCCTTCTCTATGCCCTCGATATATTCGAAGGATACGGTGACGGACGCGTCGGCCCGGGACACTCCCTGACGCGGGCCCAATTCGCAAAAATCGCTGTGAGCCTCAGCGGCCACCAAAAGCTGGCGGAGACGCTTCACGCGCAGCAGCCGGATTTCCCGGACGCATCGCAAATACCGTATTGGAGCCGCGGATGGATCAATGCCGCCCACTACCTGGGCCTGGTCGTCGGTCGCCCCGACGGCAGTTTCGACCCCAACGCTCCCGTGACACTGGCCGAGGCCGTAACGATGCTCTTGCGCGGCGAAGGATATGGCGGCTTTGTAAATCCGTGGCCAATTGCCGCACTGGACAAGGCGCGCGAGCTGGGTATCACCTCGGACATCCCGAGACAGGTCGACCTCACACCCCAAATGGTCCTGAGCAGGCGCCGAATGGCCCTGATAACCGCGCGCACAATGGAAGTCCATCCACCATCCACCACCGACCCCGGCAAGCCCGATGAAAACAAGGATACCCGGCGTGAATCCCTGGCCTTGACCGGTATCATCGAGACCGTGGGTGCCGACTATATAGTTCTCGACGATTCGACCCTGGAACTGGCCCACACCGTAGCCCTTTTCGGCGCCAACAGCCTCCAGGAAACCGTCGGGATCCGCGTGGAGGTTTTCCTAAGCCCCGCCGGCGAGA
>SLGS01000039.1 GCA_007136565.1 Clostridia bacterium
ACTCCCGGGGAATCGCGATCATATTCGCCTGGGCGAAACCCCGGGCCAACCCCATCGTCGGCGCCCGGTGAAGTCCATCCCGGATGGCCGAGCGCAGGGTACGCGCGTCGACTTCCCGGTACTCCGACATCACGCTTCATCTCCGCCGGCATCTTCGGTCCATCCGAAGGGATAGGTCGGGGGCGAAAGATCGTCGGGGCTTCTCCCCAGGGGATCCCTCGCGGAGGCGCCGTCCCACATCTTCTCGGCGATTTCCTGCACCCGGACCGCCAGGCGGTCCTCGTCCCAAAGGAGCACCCGACCCCCGTCCACGAGCATCTTGCCATCCACCATTACCTTGTCCACCGACGACTTGCTACCCCCGTATACCAGATTGCGAATGGGATCCCTGACGGGAACCATGTCGAAGGAAAGGCAATCGACGAATACCATGTCGGCCCTGGCTCCCTCGGACAACCTCCCGAGGTCCTCCCTACCCAGGGCCCGGGCTCCGCCGACGGTCGCCGCGTCGAAAGCCGTACCGGCGGTGGCGCTCAGGGGATTGTTGTCGGCCGTCTTCGATAATATAGCCGCCCAGCGCATCTCCGCCAGCATGTTCTGCGGGAATGTATCCGTACCGATGCCCACGTTCACCCCGCGGCGAACGTATTGACCCAGCGAATGCATCACAGTACCCCGGCGACCGAAAACCCAGGGGCAATGAGCTATGCTGGCACCACTGGTCTCGAGGATCTGCCCATCCCGACACCACGGGATGTTGGAGTCGGGATGATCGGCCGTGAGTATGGTGTGCGCCAAGATGACGTCGGGACCCAGGATTCCGAGGCCCTCGAGGAACTCCAGGGAGCTTCCTCCGTGACGCTGTATCATGACCCCGACCTCGGTGTGGGATTGCGAGGTGTGTATATGCAACCTGCAACCCAACTCGTCCGCCGCCCGACGGGATTCGCGCAGCAGTTCGGGAGTGCAGGTATCCACCTGGGCGGGCGCCAACATGGATCCGATGAGGTCCTCACCCGACGGATGCGCGGATACGAAATCCACCGCCCGCTCCAATCCCGCCAATCCCGCCTCTTCGTCCCAAACGTACTCCAGTTTCTTGCCGTCGGGGGTATCCCAGGCCGCCGACCTGTAGGAAGGGGCCAGGTAGGTCCTGATCCCCGACTCGCGGTAAACGTCGACGTAGTCGGATCCCCCGACCTCCACGATGGTGGTTGCCCCCGACTTGAGCAATTCCGCCAGGGAATAGCGGATGACCTCGCGCGTCTCCTCGGAATCGGTCTTGCGAAAACGGCCGTAGTCGTAAAGACCCGACATGAAGAAGGCCGGGTTTCCCGAATCCTCCAGCAGGCTTCGCGAAAGCGGAGCGCCGGTGGTGTGACAGTGCAGATTCACGAGTCCCGGCATGATCATGTGATTCGGAAGGTGAACGGTTTCGTCCGATGCGCCCGAAAAATCCCGGGCCGGACCCACGTAGTCGACGCGGTTTCCGCGGACCAACACGGCGCCGTCGGCGATTATCCTGTGCGTATCGCCGTCGTGACCGATGACGAATCCCGCCCTGTAGAGGGTTCCACCGCCGTTCATGTAGGATCGACCCCTTCGAAGCGAGCGCGTCCCCAGAATCCCGGGGGTATTCCCAGCTGCTCGGAGAACCCGGACCGCTGCACCATGGCTTCGAACTCTCCTTGAGCGGCGTCGAGGATTTCGTCTTCGTCCACCTCGGTCAACTCGCCGTTTTCCATGAGCACCCGGCCGGCGACCACGACCCCCGTCACATCCTGCCCCGAAGCCGTGTACACCAATCGATGTACGGGCATGGTCATGGGATACGCGTGAGCCCTTCGCGCGTTGATCAATACCACGTCGGCATCCTTACCCCGCTCCAGGGAGCCCCTTCTCGATTCCAAGCCCAGGGCTCGGGCCGCGTCGATGGTGATCATCTCCAGGAGTTTGCCCGGGGGCATGACCCTGTCATCTCCTTCGTGGATGCGATGGATAATCGCGGCGACGCGCATTTCCTTGATGACGTCGAAGGTTCTGTCCGGGCCCGTTCCGTCGCTGGCCAGCGCGACGGTGGCACCGGCCTCGATCAAGTCCACCGCGGGACACCAGCCCCTGACCACCGCCCGAGCACTCGGGCAGTGGGCGACTCGAGTTCCCGTTTCGGCGATGATCTCGACTTCCTTCGGCGTAATACCCGTGCAGTGGGCCAGCAGCGTGCCGGGTCCCAGGGTATCCGGGAGGTTCTCGTAAGCGTACTCGATATTTCCGCCATATGCGTGCGCGTTTATCATGAGGTCCAGCTCGCGACTGAGGGACACGAATTCCTCGGTCTGTCGGGCCAACTCCCCCTCGCCGAGCCCCGCTGGATCTCCGATGCGCGAGGGGCTGACGTGGGCCGTTATGCGATCACCGAACTCGCCGCGGGCTGCCTTTCGACATACTTCCCGGGTTATCTCCATCGCCTCTTCGGCATCGGTCTCCCGGAGGGTGCGTTCCCCGGAATCGCTCCAGCGAGCCGTCTCCTTGGGCCATGGAGGTAGACCCGGGCCCACTCCGAGGATGTCGCGAACGCCCAATTCGCGCATGCCGCGCACGTGGTTCAGCGTCGGCCAAAGGTCGTCGACCCTGGGGATGTTACCCATCATGGAGTATCCAGTGGTAACGCCGAAGCGGAGTCGCTCCAAACCGGCCAACCGCGCCTCCGCCCACCAGAAGTCCTCCGTGGAATTCCTAAAGTATACTTCCTCGGCGACCTCCAACCAGTTTCCGTCGGGGCGATCCCCCATGGCCTTGACCAGGGAGTGCCCGGCGTGCCCGTGGGCGTCTATCAGACCCGGAAGGACCCAGTGTCCCCGGGCATCCAACTCTCGATCGGCCTCGTATTCCCCCGCGCCGGCGAGATCCCCGGCGTAGACTATGGTCTCTTCGTCGATGAGGACGACTCCATCCGGTATGATCCTGCGCTCTGTATCCATGGTGACCAGCGTACCGCCCGCCACCGCCAGGTCTACTCTCCTCACGATCGCACCTCCCGGTGTAATTTCGGATGTCAAAAGAGAAGACGGGGCCGGATCCTCGATCCGACCCCCGGAGTCTACCTACCCCTGTGGACTATCTCTCCATCGATTATGACCGCTCGCGGGGTACTCCTGCCGTCGAGGGGATCGCCATTCCATATGACCATGTCCGCATCCTTGCCCGTCTCCAGTGAGCCGACTCGATCCGCGATGCCCACGTGCTCCGCCGCGCGCAGCGTGACGCTGGCCAACGCTCCTTCGTCGCCAACCCCGGCAGCCGAGGCCTTACCCGCTATCATGTGAAGATACATGGCCCGCACCACCGGGTGGTCGGTGGTCAAGCAATACGGCACGCCGTGCTTTTCGAAGGCGGCGGCCGTTTCGAAACCCACACCCTCCAACTCGACTTTCGCTTCCCGGGACATCGAGGGGCCCACGGCGCAACGAACTCCCCGGGCGGCCAGGTACCCGGCGATCTTGAAACCGGCGGTGGCGTGTTCCAGCGTGTAAAGGACATCGAGTTCCTCGGCTATCCTAATGGCCGTCAGCATATCGTCGGCCCTGTGGCAGTGTATCCTCAGGGGAACTTCCCCGCGGACCACCGGCAGTAGAGCCTCCAGCTTCGCATCGTAGCCCACCTTGGGATCCTTTTGCTCCCTTTTCTTCAGGTACTCCCGGGCTCGGAACAGCCAGTCCCTCATGATCGCGGCGGAACCCATGCGGGTGTAGGGCGCGCGGTTGTGCTCGGCACCGTGGGCGCGCTTGGGGTTTTCACCCAGGGCCGCCTTCATACCAGTGTTGGGATTGATGATCATACGGTCCGCCGTGGCCTGCATCCCGGTCTTAGCCGCCACGGTCGAACCCCCGAGCACGTTGGCGCTCCCGGGCTTGATCTGCACCGAGGTGATACCCCCGGCCAGGAAATCCTCGAATCCCCTATCGCGGGGATTGATACCGTCGAGGGCACTCACGTGCGGTGTCACCGGGTCGACGCGCTCGTTGACGTCGTCGCCCTCCCACCCCACGCCCTCGTCGGCGAGACCGACGTGGCCGTGGGCCTCGACGAGACCGGGGGTAAGATAAGCACCCGCGGCATCCAAGATGTCGGCCTCCGAAGGTATGTCGAGCCCGCCACCCACGTCGAGGATACGGCCATCGCGCATCAATATGCTACCGCCGGAGATCGTTTCCCCCGTGCCGGTGTGGATCAGCGCATTCCGGATCGCTAGCATCACGCGTCATCTCCTCTCCGGTGGACGACTTCGCCATCGATGATGGTGACATCGGCGAAGCTTCGAGCGTCCAGGGGATCCCCGGACCAAATCACCACGTCGGCATCCTTGCCCACCTCGAGGGAGCCCAGCCGATCGCCAAGACCCATGTGTCGGGCGGCGGCCAGCGTTATCGTACCCAGGGCGTCGTCGGAGGAAAGCCCGGCGGCCTGTAGCATCCCCGCCGCGGCGGGGAGATTGCGCCCGTGAACCACGGGATGATCGTTGGTGAGGCAGATGCGTACTCCGGCCCGGTGCATGGTCGCCACTCCCTCGAATCCATTACCTCGCATCTCCACCTTGGCCTCGTGCACCATCGAGGGGCCGGCGGCGCAGGGTATGGCCTTCTCGGCCAGGGTGTCGGCCAGCAGATGCCCCTGGGTGACGTGTTCCAGAGAGAAGTCCAGGGAGAATTCCTCCGCCAGCCGGATGGCCGTGAGGATATCGTCAGCCCTGTGGCAGTGTATCCTCAACGGGATATCCCCGTGGACGACGGGCAGGAGGGCCTCGAGGATCATGTCGAAGTCGGGGTCGGATCCGGATTCCTTCTTCTTCGAGTAGGCCAGGGCCTTGGACAGCCACTTCCTCATAACCGCGGCGTTACCCATGCGGGTGGCCGGGCTTTTCTTCGGGCCGTAAACCCGCTTGGGGTTCTCCCCCAGGGCGGCCTTCATGCCCGATGGTCTCAGCACCACCATTTCGTCGATGAACAAGGTCTCCTTGGACTTGGCTACCAGTTGTTCCCCCCCGATTATGTTGGCGCTACCCGGGGTCAGCTGCGAGGACGTTATGCCGGCTTCGCGGAAGAAGCCGAAGGCCTTGTCCTCGGGGTTGGCGCCATCGATGGCCCTGACGTGGGGGGTCATGGGATCGCTGCGCTCGTTGCCGTCGTTGCCTTCCCACCCGATACCCTCTTCGGAAAGGCCCGCGTGACAATGGGCCTCGATGATTCCCGGGGTGACTATTCTATCCCGAGCATCTATGACGGGGACGTCCCCGGGGACCCTTATGTCCCCGATCTCGCGGATCGACCCTCCGTCGAGGAGCAAGGCACCGCGGACGGGACTCGAAGAAACCGGGTGAAGGCGTGCGTTGATGATAGCTAACATCTCTCGCTCATCCCCCTCGCCGGTCTATCCTGCTGTAGACTTCGACGCCCTCGATGTATGTGGAGAGGACCGGCGACTTGTAACTGAAGGGTTCGCCCGCCAGCACGAGGAAATCCGCGTCCTTACCCGGCGCCAGGGAGCCAACGCGATCCTCTACGCCGATGGATTCGGCGGGGGAAAGGGTGAGGGCCCTGAGGGTATCGGAAAAGGAGAGGCCGTGCTTTTGAGCGACTCCGCCATAAGCCATGAAGTAACGGACGTCGAGGAACGGATGATCGGTGACGAGGCAAACCTTGACCCCGGCCTCGGCCAACAGGGCCGCATTCCTCTCGTCACGGTTGGCCACCTCTACCTTGCCCCTGCTAGAAAGACCGGGTCCCACGTGGGCGACCACGTTCTTTTCGGCCAGGAACGGAGCTATCATGTAGCCGTCCGTGCAGTGTTCCACGTTGAAGGCGATCCCCAGCTCCTCGCAAAGCCTCACCGCGGTGGCGATATCGTCGCTGCGATGGGCGTGAACCCGGAAGGGTATCTCGCCTCGCAATACGCGCAGGCCGTTTTCCAGGGCCAGGTCCGGATCGGGATCTTTACCCCGCTCCTTCTTCCGCCCGTACTCCTCCGCCCTGGCGAAGAAATCGCGAATTAGGGCCGCGGTACCCATGCGGGTCTTGGGAGAATCCTTTCCCTCTCCTCCCCGCTTGGGATTCTCACCCAGGGCGCCCTTGAGCCCGGTGGGTGCCTTGAGGACCATGTCATCTACCACTTCTCCGCGGGTCTTGGCGGCGAAGCAAAGCCCGCCCACCGCGTTACCCGAGCCCGGGTGGATCATGACGCTGGTTACTCCGCCCTCGCGACAGCTTTGGAAACTTACGTGATGTGGATTGACCGAATCGATGGCATCGACCTCGGCGGTGATGGGGCCCGGGCGCTCGTTACCGTCCCGGGAGGCATCCCCCTCGCCGTCGCCCCACATCCCGACGTGACTGTGAGCATCGACCAACCCGGGGATTACCACCTTCCCCGCGAGATCGATTACTTCGGCATTCGCGGGGACCTCGATATCGCGACCTATTCCAACGATCTTGCCGTCTTCGACCAGCATCACTCCCTCGTCGATGGGAGCCGAATCCACGGGATAGAATCTCGCTCCCCTGTAAGCGCGCATGGTCACACCTGCCTTTCGTGGACGACGCATCCGTCGATGATGGTCACGTCGGCGAAAGTCGTGTAGTCCAAAGGATCCCCGGACCAAATGACCAGGTCGGCGTCCTTTCCTACTTCCAGCGACCCCACCCTGTCGGCAACCCCCGCGTGCTCCGCCGACGCGAGGGTAATCGCCCTGAGCGCGAGGTCGTAATCCATACCCCAGGATACGGCTATGCCCGCCGTCAGGGGTAGAAACTGCCCGGCGATGACCGGGTGATCGGTGGTAAAGCACATGGGAACCCCGGCCTCGGCCAGGGCGAGGGGAGCGCGAAAGTCCCTCTCGCGATTCTCGACCTTGGATCCGTGCTGAAGGGTGGGCCCGACGGCGCATCGCACCTCGTGCTCGGCGAGGAGATCCACCACGTACTGTCCCTCGGTCACGTGCTCCAGGGTGTAATCCAATTCGAATTCCTCGGAAATCCTCACGGCGGTCACTATGTCGTCGGCCCGGTGGCAGTGTATCCTCAAGGGCATTTCCCCGCGGATCACGGGTATCATTGCTTCGTGCTTCGCATTGTACGACGGGGGATCCCCGTCCCCGCCCTCGGCGCTCTCCCTCTTATCGGCGTACTCCTTCGCCGCGAACAGGGCTTCCCTCAAGAGCGCGGCGGACCCCATCCTCGTGGCGGGTGCCTTGTTCTGCCGCTTGCCGTACGCGCCCTTGGGATTCTCGCCCAGGGCGGCCTTCATGCCCGCGGGATCCAGGATGACCATGTCGTCGACGATTTCCCCGGCGCACTTCAACACGAGGGCGGTTCCACCCACCAGGTTGGCGCTTCCGGGCGGGACCAGGGCGGTGGTGATCCCCGCCTCGCGAAACTCGCGGAAAGCATCATCCCTGGGGTTTATCCCGTCGATGGCCCTCATGTGCGGTGTCACGGGATCCGTGGTCTCATTGTGGTCCGAACCCTCCGACCCCAAACCCTGCTCGCTGATACCGACGTGGGCGTGAGCCTCGACGATGCCGGGGGTCACGGTCCGTCCGGTCGCGTCGATTATCCGGGCGTCCGATGGGACCTCGGGATCCTTACCCATAGCCACGATCTTCCCGCCATCCACGAGGATGGTTCCGCCGGATATCGGATCCCCCACCACGGGGACGATTTCGGCATTGACGATCGCCAGCATTGACCTACCTCCTCACTCTCCTCGAAGCCGATCTCGACTTCTATCGTATCCGGAGACTTCTCCGAACCCGGCCGGACATCCTGCGCTGCAGCAGGCCCCGGGTTTCGGTTTTCGAAGCCCGTGGAAAGATATACCCAGGTGCGGTCTTTTTCCCGCCGCGCCCAAAGGAGGAATCATCTTGGCCGAAATCTCGCCGAACTTCGAACTCAAGGATCACAGGGGTGAACTGCACCGCAGCGAGGATTTTCGGGGTAAGAAGGTGCTACTTTCCTTCCACCCCCTGGCGTGGACGAAGTTGTGCGCCGACCAGATGCTATCCCTAGAACACAACCACGGGGCCCTCTCGGACCGCGGAGCCGTGGCCGTGGGGGTAAGCGTCGACCCCGTCCCATCCAAGGGAGCCTGGGCCGATAGCCTCGAGATCCGCAAGACACCATTGTTGTCGGACTTCTGGCCCCATGGAAAACTCGCCGAGGACCTCGGGATCTTCCGCGAGGAGGACGGATTCTCCGAGAGGGCGAACATCATACTGGGCGAAAACGGCGAAGTAGTATTCGAGAAAGTCTATCCCATATCGGAGCTTCCCGATATGGACGAAATCCTGGAGTTTCTGTCCGGGTGAAGAGAGGGGGCAAAGACTTATGCCGGCCGAAACCGGAAAGGTATACGAGTGCACCATATGTGGCAACGTTGTGAAAGTGATCAATGGATCCTACGGAACCCTGGTATGTTGCGGGCAGGACATGGAGCTGACAGAGGACGAGTAACATATCCGCAAACCATGCCCGGGAAGAGATCGCCCTTCCCGGGCATTCTTGCGCGCGGCGAGACTTGTCCGCACGCCATCCCTCCCCGGCCATGAGCAACCCCCCCCAAGTACCGCGGCAATCCCCGGGTCAGGATCCGCCGGCACCTTTTCCCTCGTTCAACGTCGAGGTATATTGTGCCTGGGATATCTCGAAGGGTGGTCTGCGATGGACTGGAAATGGGTCCTGCAAGCCTATGGTATTTTCGTACTGGCGGCGGCGTTCCCGATGGCCATGATAGCCGGAGGCAGCATCGGCCACCTGGTCGCCGCAACGATATTCCTGGCCCTCGCCACGGTGTATTTCGAGCCCCTGTATCGTTTCGGACAGCGGTGGATCCCCTCCTACCTCGAACGATTCCCCCGGGATTCGCGGTGCAGGATGGAATCCCGCCACCGCAACGCGACCCGGGCCATCCTCGCAGTTTGGGCCGGCCTTTGGATCTGGCGCGCCGCGGCCATCCCCCACCGAGTTGTATCCATCCGCATCCCCGTACCCATCGTCCTCACCTGGATCGTTGCGATACTGGGCTTTACCCTGGTTTGGGAATATGCCCGCTACCGCACCGCGATGGCATCCTCGACCTACGAGGAATTCCAGCTGCGCTTCTCCCCGCTCGGGAGTTGGATCACCGCGGGCTTTTTCCTCCTGGGGGCGGCCGTCACTATGCACATCTTCACCACCTGAATCGTCGAAACCCGGATGCCCCGCGCCGCCCCCTTGACGGCGGCCCCGATGCGTGAGATCATTTCGTCGATTGCTAAACTGATTCGCTAGGAGGCTAATCATATGGACGTGGAACTCGCAGAACTAATGAGGGCCCTTTCCGATCCCACCAGGCTTCGCATCCTGTTTGGTCTTCGGGCCGACCTGTGCGTTTCCGAGGCCGCTCGGCACGCGGGGGTCTCCGAATCCACCGCATCGCAACACCTGGGAATTCTCCGGAGCGCGGGACTGGTGACCGGGGAAAAGCGCAGTTACTGGACCCATTACCGGGCGGATACCGCGGCCATCCGGGAGATAGCAGCCCGCCTCGAGGGAATGGCGGAGTACCTGGACGAACCCCACCCCGCCTGCTGCCCGGATGAGGGATCCTGCCATCCGAAAGACCAGTGCGAGCGGGACGACTAGATGGAAACCCCCGCGCTGAAAGTCTCGGACCTGACAAAGCGGTACGGTGACGTCACTGCCCTGGACGGAGCCACCTTTTCCGTGGAGGCGGGCGAGATCTTCGGATTCCTCGGCCCCAACGGGGCGGGGAAGACCACTACCATCAACGTCTTGACCGGGCTCGCCCGCCCCACCTCGGGCTCCGTGCGAGTACTCGGCTACACCTACCCGGCGGGCCTGACATCGGCTCAGGCCCGCATCGGGGTCGTCCCCGACGAGAGCAACCTCTACCCCGAGATGGACGGATTCGACAACCTGTGTTTCTGCGCGGCCCTCTACGGCATTTCCCGGGATACCCGGGAACGCCGGGCCCGGGACCTCCTCGAGAGATTCGAACTAGCCGACGTCGGATCCAGGCCCTTCGCCGCCTACTCCCGGGGCATGAAGCGCAAGCTCACCATAGCGGCGGCCCTGATACACGACCCGGATATCCTGTTCCTCGACGAGCCCACCACCGGTATCGACGTCGCCAGTGCCCGCGGCATAAGGCGACTCCTGGGTGACCTCAGGAACGATGGAGTGACTATTTTCCTCACCACCCACTACATAGAAGAAGCGGAGAGGCTTTGCGGGAGGATCGCATTCATCGTGGGCGGCTCCATCGTGAGGATAGATGCGAAGGAAGATCTCCTGTCGGAGGCCGATGGCTCCAGCACCCTCTCCTTCTCCCTGGACGGCGACGCCCGCCGGGGTGCGGATCTGATCTCCTCCTCTTTCCCGGACCTTCTCACCCGGCTCCACGCCGACGGCACCCTTACGGTGATCTCCCCCGGGGAGATGGATCTCATGCCCATCCTGAGGGCCTTCGACGGCGCCGGGATCCCCGTATATGAAGCGCGCCTGGTCCGCCCCTCCCTGGAGGACGTGTTCGTGCGCATCACGGGAATCGAGGCCGAAGAGATGAAGCGCCACAAGGAGGGATCGGGGCGATGAGGAAGGGGATCGCCTTCTGGGCCATACTGAAAAAGGACATGAAGAACTACTACCTGAAACCCCCGAACATCAGCTGGGGCATAATATTCCCGATCTCGTGGACCCTGATGTTCTTCTTGAGATCCCGGGGGGCTCCCCCGGACATAATCGACCTGCTGCCGGGGGTAATGGCGATGTCGGTGCTCTTCGGCACCACGTCCATGCTGGCGGTCACGATAACCTTCGAAAAGCGCAG
>SLGS01000044.1 GCA_007136565.1 Clostridia bacterium
ACAACGTCGAGATGGGCGTTCGTTTGATCACTCCCATCGCCATCGAAGAGGGCGTTCGTTTCGCGATTCGCGAGGGTGGACGCACCGTAGGCGCCGGAGTAGTCGCCTCCATCGTAGAGTAACTGCCTCCAACGAGAGGAGGGACGCAAAATGGCTGGACAGAAAATACGTATTCGTCTACGGGCCTTCGATCACGAAATACTCGATCAGTCCGCAGACCAAATCGTACAGACAGCGTCCAGGACGGGCGCGAGGATTTCCGGCCCCGTCCCCCTGCCCGTGGATCGTTCGGTCTTCACCGTCTTGAAGGCGCCCAACGGGGAGAAGGACCTGCGCGAGCAATTCGAGATGCGCACTCACAAGCGCCTCATAGATATCCTGGAACCCACGCCGCAGACGGTCGATGCCCTGATGAGGCTAGATCTGCCGTCTGGCGTGGACATAGAGATAAAACTCTAGCCTCGACCGGTGAGGAGGTGGCGACATGGGCAAGGGGATTTTGGGCAAGAAGGTCGGCATGACGCAGATCTACGATGACGAGGGACGCATAGTCCCGGTAACCGTCATCGAAGCGAACTCCTGCGTAGTCGTCCAGGTAAAAACAGAGGAAACCGATGGTTACGGTGCGGTGCAACTTGGTTTTGGTGAGGTCAAGTCCGACACCCTCAATCGTCCCCAGAGGGGACATTTCGAGAGGGCCGGCGTGACCCCAAGGAAGCACCTGGCCGAGTTTCGGGCCGACAATTCGGATTGGTCCGACGTAGAGGTCGGAGATGCTGTGGGTCCCGACGTGTTCTCCCCGGGGCAACGAGTGAAGGTTCGTGGCGTTTCCCGCGGCAAGGGATTCGCTGGCTCCATCAAGAGACACAACACCAGCCGGGGTCCAATGACACACGGATCCAGGTACCATCGTGGACCGGGTTCGCGCGGAGCATCGTCTTTCCCCTCCCGGGTCGTCCGGGGGCGGAAGCTTCCCGGTCGTATGGGTGGCAAGCGCGTAACCGTTGAGAGTTCGGAAGTAGTCAGGATCGACACCGAGAGAGGTTTGATCCTGGTCAGAGGACCCGTACCCGGTCCCCGGGGCGGCGTCGTCAGAATAGAAGGCTCCTGAGTCGCTAGTCGACGATGGGTGCCATGGATCGAAACAAATGTGATGAGAAAGGGGGGGAACGGCGATGCCCACAGTGCCAGTAGTTAGCATGACCGGCGAGCAGGTTGACCAGGTTGAACTGGATCCGTACGTATGGGACAGTCCGCCCAATGACGGACTCGTCCATCAGGCGGTGGTAACCTATCTCGCCAATCAGCGAACGGGTTCCGCTTCCACGAAGACGCGGGCCGAGGTTCGCGGTGGTGGGAGAAAGCCCTGGCGCCAAAAGGGTCTCGGTCGTGCACGTCACGGCAGCATACGCTCGCCCATATGGACGGGCGGAGGAGTCACTTTCGGCCCCAAGCCCCGTAGCTACCGCAAGTCCATGAATAAGAAGGCGAGGCGAAGTGCCCTTCGGTGCGTGCTATCGGAAGCGTTGCGCGATACCGAATTGACCGTCGTCGACGCCATCGACCTTCCCCAGCCGAAGACCCGTACCGTCGTTGAGATGCTCGGTGCCTTCGGACAATCTGGGAGAAAGGTCCTCTTTGTTACCGACGAAAGCGGCGAATCTTTGCTGAAGTCCTCGCGGAATATTCCCGGGGTTGATGTGATCAGGGCCCGCGACCTCAATACGTACAAGGTGGTTAACAGTGAGCATCTCGTTGTGACTAGGGATGCACTGCCCCTTATCGAGGAGGTGCTGGGCGATGGCTGATCCCAGGGACATTCTTGTTCGCCCGATCATTACCGAGCGCAGTATGGCCGACTCCGAAGAAGGCAAGTATACCTTCGTAGTGGATCGGCGAGCGAACAAGTACCAGATCCGTAATGCAGTGGAGACCATATTCGGAGTCAAGGTTACCCGGGTCAACACAATGCGCATGTTGGGTAAGAGGCGCCGCATGGGAATGCGCGTCGGACGTCGGCCCA
The DNA here is from genome assembly GCA_007136565.1 of Clostridia bacterium. Lineage (GTDB taxonomy): Bacteria > Bacillota > Sulfobacillia > SLMV01 > SLMV01 > CSSED11-154. The sequence goes on from SLGS01000044.1 coordinate 2,024, forward strand.
ACTGGAAAAAGGCCATTGTGCAATTGGCTCCCGGCGAGGCTTTGGACTTCTTCGAAGGCATGATGTAGGTCGCTCTATTATGAGCACGTGGAGGTGAGAATATGCCGGTCAAGAAATTCAAATCGACCTCTCCGGGGCGCAGGCACATGGCGATCAATCGCGCCGTAGTCAGCAATGAAGGCCCCGAGAAATCTTTGCTCGGTGGCAAGATCCGCAAGACCGGTGGGCGTAACGTCTACGGTCGGCTAACAGTGCGGCATCGCGGCGGGGGTGCGAAGCGGCGTTACAGGATCATCGATTTTGCGCGCCGTAAGGATGGCATCCCGGCGAAGGTGGACAGGATCGAATACGATCCGAACAGGAGCGCCAATATCGCGCTGCTTCATTACGTGGACGGCGAGAAGGCATACATCCTGGCACCGCAGGGCATCAAGCCCGGAGACGTGGTCGAATCGGGACCCCAGGCAGATATCAAGCCCGGCAACGCGTTGCCGCTGAGGAATATCCCCTCGGGTACCGTGGTTCATAACATCGAACTCAAGCCCGGTCGGGGCGGTCAATTGGCCCGCGCCGCCGGTGCGAGCGCGCGACTGTCGGCAAAAGAGGGTAAGAACGCCTACTTGAGGATGCCGTCCGGCGAGTTTCGCCTGGTATCCCTGGAATGCCGCGCGACGGTCGGCCAGGTTGGTAATGTAGAGCACGAGAATCAGGTCAGCGGTAAAGCTGGACGCAATCGCCATCTGGGCCGCAGGCCCACGGTGCGCGGCGCGGCCATGAACCCCGCCGACCACCCCCTCGGGGGTGGCGAGGGTAAGGCCCCCGCCGGTAGGCATCCGGTTACGCCCTGGGGCAAGAAGGCCCACGGCAAGAAGACCCGCAAAGGCAAGAAGTATTCCGACAAGAACATCGTGCGGCGACGTGGTCGCCGTCGGTAGAGGGGGTAACTAGCACATGGGCCGCTCTCTGAAAAAGGGACCTTTCGTAGACGAAAAGCTTCTCGCCAAGATTCAGCGCATGGAGGAATCCGGCAAGAAGCAGGTTATTCGCACGTGGGCTCGAGCCTGCACCATCGTACCCGAGATGGTGGGATACACCATCGCTGTGCACGACGGGCGGCGCCACGTTCCCGTCTACATCGTAGAAGATATGGTGGGACACAAGCTCGGTGAGTTCGCACCCACAAGAACCTTCCGCGGCCACGGGCGTCGGGGTGACAGGACGGTCACGCTGAAGTGACGTATCCCGCGGACCCGCGGGCTGTTTAGGAGGCAGGATGCTCATGGTCGAGGAAAAGACGGTACCAACCGCAACGGCGCGCCTGCGGTACGCGCGGATTTCACCGCGCAAGGCCCGGGCAGTGATGGACTTGATTCGCGGCAAGCCCGTGAGGGAAGCCGCCGCGATATTGATGAACACGCCCCGTCGTGGCGCGGAAATAATAATTAAGGTATTGAACTCTGCGGTGGCCAACGCGGTGAATAATCTGGATCTAGACGAAGAAGATCTCTACGTGAGTAGTTGCTTCGTCGACCAGGGGACCACCATGAAGAGATGGCGTCCCCGGGCACGTGGAATGGCCTCTCCGATCAAGAAGAGGACCAGCCACATCACCGTTACGGTGGCCGAGCGGGAGGAGGTGTAGAGTTGGGTCAAAAGGTACATCCGAAAGGATTTAGGCTAGGCGTAATCCGAGACTGGGATTCCCGCTGGTATGCCAACAAGAAAGAGTTCGGAGAGATGGTATACCAGGACTTCGAGATTCGCCGCCACATCAAGCGCGAGATGTTCAACGCAGGGCTCGCCAGGATAGAGGTCGAGCGCTTCGCCGGACAGATCAAGATAACCGTCCACGCTGCTCGTCCGGGCATGGTCATCGGCAGAGGAGGTACTCTCGTCGAGGGGCTTCGGAAAGATCTGGAGGATATGACCGGTAATCGGATCAACATCCGGATCGTCGAAGTGCCCAAGCCCGATCTCAATGCGCAGCTGGTCTCCGAAGGAGTGGCGGACCAACTGGTGCGCAGGGTGTCTTTCCGCAGGGCCATGCGTCAATCGATGCAGAGGGCCATGCGCGAGGGAGCCAAGGGCTGCAAGATACAGGTATCCGGACGGCTCGGTGGCGCGGAAATGGCCCGCCGGGAATGGATGGCAGAAGGTTCCGTCCCACTACACACGTTGAGGGCGGACATCGATTACGGTTTCGCAGAGGCCAACACTACCTACGGCACCATCGGTGTCAAGGTATGGATCTACACGGGCGATGTTATGCCCACCAAGGGACGTCAAGGCAGTAGCGAGGAGGCGGCTGCTCATGCTGATGCCAAAACGGGTTAAATATAGAAGACAGCATCGCGGCCGGATGAGGGGCAAGGCCCATCGTGGCTCCGACATCGTGTTCGGCGAGTACGGCCTGCAGGCTGCCGAGGCGGGATGGATTACCGACCGGCAGATCGAAGCGGCTCGCGTGGCGCTAACGCGTCACATCCGCCGAGGCGGTAAAGTCTGGGTCAAGATCTTCCCGGACAAGCCCGTGACGAAGAAGGCAGCCGAGACCCGCATGGGTAAAGGTAAGGGCGCTCCGGAGTTCTGGGTTGCGGTCGTCAAGCCTGGCCGAGTGATGTTCGAGTTGGCTGGTGTACCCGAGGCAGTGGCGCGCGAAGCCATGCGGCTCGCGTCGCACAAACTGCCGGTCAAGACTCGTTTCGCTATGACCGAGTCGGATAGCGGTGGTGACTGAACATGAAAGCCAAGGAAATTCGCGAACTCAGTGACGCCGAAATAGACCGGCGGATCAAGGATTTGAAGGAAGAGCTCTTCAACTTGCGCTTCCAAGGCGCAACGGGCCAGCTCGAGAATCCGGTCAGAATCCGCTATGTCAAAAAAGACATCGCTCGACTCAAGACGGTCCAGAGATCTCGTGAGCTGGCCGCCGGAGTCGACGGATGACGGCGGAGGTGACGAAGATGAGCGATGAGAAGACAACCCGCGGAATTCAAAAGACGCGTCGCGGGGTCGTTGTAAGTGACAAGATGGATAAGACGGTGGTCGTCCGAGTGGAGGACAGGATCAAGCATCCCCTGTACGGGCGTCGCGTACGACGGAGCAAGCGCTTCAAGGCTCACGACGAGAGGAACGAGTGCCGCACCGGGGACTTGGTCTCCATTGTGGAGACTCGGCCGCTCTCAAAGGATAAGCGCTGGAGAGTCACCGAGATCGTACAGCGCGCAGAGTGAGTCGACCACGGTGGGATAAGGAGGATTTGTCATGATCCAAGCCGAGACGCGGCTCAGGGTCGCCGATAACACCGGTGCTCGGCAAATCGGCGTCATAAAGGTCCTGGGAGGATCCCGTCGCCGTTACGCCCGAGTGGGTGACATCGTGGTGGCGTCCGTCAAAGAGTCCACGCCAGGATCCATGGTGAAAAAGGGTGAGGTCATTCGGGCCGTTATCGTCCGGACGAAGTCCCCTATCAGGCGCAAGGATGGTTCTGCCATCAGGTTTGACGAGAATGCCGCCGTAATTTTGCGAGATGATATGGAGCCCCAGGGCACGAGGATATTCGGTCCGATCGCCCGGGAACTGCGCGAGAAGAACTTTGCTCGAATAATTTCGCTGGCCCCCGAGGTCCTCTGATGAGGCCAGGGGAGCCGGAAGGAGGTGTCCCGAGGTGAGCATGCCCAAACTTCACGTAAAAGCCGGAGATACGGTCGAGGTGATCGCCGGTAAAGACCGGGGAAAGCGGGGAGAAATCCTCAAGGCCTTCCCGAGAGACAATAGGGTCATCGTCGATGGCATCAATATGGTCAAGAAGCATCAGCGGCCGACCAGGCAGATGATGCAGGGAGGCATCGTTGAGCAACCCGCTGCCATAAATGCCTCGAACGTCCTACTGGTTTGCCGTAACTGCAAGGATAGAACTCGTACGGGAATACGTGTCCTCGCCGACGGGCGCAAGAAGAGATACTGCAAGAAATGTGAAGAAATAGTCGACCGGTGAGGAGGTAGATCCAGTGAGCACTCTACGAGAGCATTACGAGGCGGAAGTCATTCCCGAGATGATGGAAGAGTTCGACTACGGAAGCCAGATGCGCGTTCCCCGCGTTGTGAAGATCGTTGTGAACATGGGGATCGGCGACGCCCGGGACAATCCAGCGGCTCTGGAGTCTGCCGTCAAAGAGATGGCCGTAATCACCGGTCAGCGCCCGATAGTCAATCGCGCCCGCAAGTCGGTGTCCGCATTCAAGATTCGCGAAGGTGACCCCGTCGGTTGCAGTGTGACCCTTAGGCGCGAGCGGATGTGGAGTTTCCTATCGCGGCTGATCAACGTCGCGCTACCGAGGGTTCGTGACTTCAGGGGGTTGAACCCGGACGCGTTCGACGGCCGGGGCAACTATTCCCTGGGTCTGCGCGAGCAGGCCATTTTCCCGGAGATATCTTACGATGACATCGGTGATATTCGCGGGATGGATATCGTTATCGTCACCACCGCCGAGACCGACGAAGAAGCCAGATCGCTCTTGCGCCGTCTCGGGTTGCCGCTTCGCAGCGCCGATGCGGCTGCACATGTCTAACCGGGTTACACCCGGGAGGGAGGATTAACGTGGCCAGAAAGGCCCTGATAGAAAAGAATAAACTCGAACCGAAGTACAGCACCCGGGCCCGCAATCGATGCCAGATTTGCGGCCGTCCAAGGGGATATATTCGGCAGTTTGGCCTGTGTCGCCATTGTCTACGGGAGCTGGCCCACCGCGGCGAGATTCCCGGAGTGAAGAAGGCCTCCTGGTAATCCCGGACGAGGTGAAGGAGGGAGGTTGGATCTATGGGTATGACAGATCCCATCGCAGATATGTTGACCAGAGTGAGGAATGCCAGTGGCGCCCGCCACGAGCACGTGGATATCCCCGGCTCGAAGGTGAAGTGGGCTATCGCGGACATTCTTAAGCGTGAAGGATATATCAAGGACGTATCCTGGATCGAGGATGACAAGCAGGGCTTCGTCCGCATCCACCTGAAATACGGGGCGGACAAGGAGCAAGTGATCAGCGGTATTAAGCGGATATCGAAGCCCGGCCTGAGGATATACGTCGGGAAAGACGATGTGCCGAGGGTACTGGGAGGTCTGGGCGTTGCCATTATGTCCACTTCGAGGGGCATCATGACGGACAAAGATGCTCGCAATCAGGTTATCGGTGGCGAAGTAATGGCGTACGTTTGGTAATTCCGGTTTCGGCCGAGGAGGTGTAAAGTCATGTCTCGAGTGGGTGAAAAACCGATACCAGTGCCCCGGGGAGTCGAGATCCAGACGTCGGGTAACCTCGTCAGCGTCTCCGGACCCAAGGGTAAGCTGGAGAAGGAGTTGCCCCAGGGAATCGAGGTCGTCGAAGAGGACGGTACCCTGGCGATCGCGCGACGTCGCAACGATCGCAAGACTCGATCCCTGCACGGTCTGACCCGGACGCTCGTCGCCAACATGGTGCACGGTGTCTCCGAAGGGTTTTCTAAGGCCCTGGTGATCCACGGTACGGGTTACAGGGCGGCCGTTGCCGGTAACAGTCTTAATTTGACCATAGGGTATTCTCATCCCGTCGAAATGCAGATACCCGAGGGTATAGAGATAGAGACCCCGAGCCAGACGCGAATAATTGTACGGGGTGCCGACAACCAACAGGTCGGACAGGTGGCCGCAGATATCAGGCAGGTCCGCCCCCCGGAGCCGTATCACGGTTTCGGCATTCGCTACGATGGTGAAAGGGTCAGGACGAAGGAAGGCAAGTCCGCCGCTTCTGCGGGCTGAGCCCTAGGGAGGCAGCATTCATGAGTCGAAATGAGGAGCGCCGTCGGCGCCACCTGAGGGTTAGGAAGAAGGTTTCCGGTACCGCCGAAAAGCCACGGCTTTCGGTTTTCCGGAGCCTAAAGCACATTTATGCTCAACTCATAGATGATACATCGGGTCATACCTTGGCCTCGGCCTCGAGCCTCGATCCCGAGATCCAAAGTGGCGATCTCGCGGGACGAGACATGGCGAAGCGGGTAGGCCAGCTTCTGGCCGAACGCGCCGCAGAGTCCGGGCACGAGAGTGCGGTCTTCGATAGGGCGGGCTACAAGTATCATGGCCAGGTCCGGTCGTTGGCCGAGGGTGCCAGGGAAAAGGGCCTCAAGTTCTGATTAAGGGGAAGGGAGTGTACTATGGCACGTCAGACCAGGGGATCGCAGCGAGATGACGATCCCATCGAAGAGCGAGTAGTAGATATTAACCGCGTCGCCAAGGTCGTCAAAGGTGGACGGCGGTTCAACTTTACCGCCGTGGTCGTCGTCGGCGACAGCAACGGTAGAGTGGGCGTGGGCATGGGTAAGGCCCAAGAGATTCCGGCCGCCATCAATAAGGGCGCGGATAGGGCTCGCAAGAGCATGATCGACGTCGCGCTTCAAGGTACGACGATACCCCACGAGGTACTCGGGGCCTTTTCGGCGAGCAGGGTAATGATGAAACCCGCCTCCGAGGGTACCGGTGTCATCGCCGGTGGGCCGGCCCGCGCTGTGTTGGAATTGGCGGGGGTTCGTGATATACTCACCAAGTCGTTGGGCTCCAATAATCCGGCCAATCTAGCCCGGGCCGCCCTCGAGGGACTCAGGGATTTACGCAGTCCTCGCGAGGTGGCTCGGCTTCGCGGTGTCGACGAAGAACAGTTAGCAACCCAGTAATCGTAGGAGGTGGCGGCTTTGCCGAAGATACATGAATTGCGTCCGAATCCAGGATCCCGGTCCGGTCGGAGGCGCGTGGGCCGCGGTCGCGGATCGGGTATGGGCAAGAATTGCGGCAGCGGTACCAATGGGCAAAACTCGCGCTCCGGTGGCGGTGTTCGGCCGGGCTTTGAAGGCGGGCAGATGCCACTTCAGCGCCGGCTCCCCAAGGTGGGGTTTAGTAATCACCGGTTCCGGGTCCGTCCGGAAACGTTGAACGTCAGCGATTTGAACCGTTTCGAAGAGGGCACCGAGGTCACCCCGGAGCTTCTCGTCGAAGAAGGCTTGATCGATGATGCCAAGAACGGAATCAAGGTCCTGGGTAACGGCGACCTTGAAGTAGCTTTGACCGTGCACGCCCACCGCTTCAGTACCGGTGCCGTAGAGAAGATCAACGCGGCCGGCGGTAAGGCCGAGGTGATCTAGTTGGCGATTATCAGCACCCTTCGCCGAGCGTGGAGAATACCGGATTTGCGAAAGCGGATCCTGTTCACCCTTTACATGCTGTTGGTCTTCCGGCTCGGTACTCACGTTCCCGTGCCCGGGATAGAACCGGCGGTATTGGAAGAGCTGTTTGCCAGCGGATCTTTGTTCGGTTTGCTGGATATGTTCGCCGGAGGGGCGCTGAGTAGCTTTTCCATCTTCGCGATGAGTATTACTCCTTACATCAACGCTTCGATTATCATGCAGCTGTTGACTGTGGTAATCCCGAAGCTGGAGCAGTGGCAAAAAGAGGGCGAAGAGGGTCGTCGTAAGATGACCCAGTGGATTCGCTACATGACCTTGGTCCTGGCCCTTATTCAGGCCAGCGGCATGTCTTTCTACATGCGCGGGCAGGGAGCCTTGGCCCGAGGTGATGCTTTCGGGCTTCTCAGCGTAATAATCACAATTACGGCGGGAACGGTATTCCTCATGTGGTTGGGTGAGCAGATAACCGAAAGCGGAATCGGGAACGGTATCTCGATACTCATCTTCTCGGGCATCGTTTCGCGAGTTCCCTCCGGAGTGGTCGGGTTGTTCGCCTACCTTACCGAGGGGACCGTGTCACTGATAAATATACTGATACTGTTGGCCTTGGGCTTGGGTGTAATAGCGGCCGTGGTATTCGTCCAAGAAGGACGGCGTCGCATCCCGGTACAATATTCGAAGCGCGTCGTGGGTAGAAAGATGTACGGTGGGCAGACCACCCATATACCGCTTCAGCTCAACCAGGCGGGCGTAATCCCGGTCATATTTGCTTCGTCTGTACTGGCATTTCCGCCGACCATCGCCCAGTTCATCGCACACCCGTGGGCACAGTCGCTTTCGAGAACCCTGGACTACGGTAGCTCATTGCACACCGCCCTCTATTTCGGAATGATCGTGTTCTTCACGTACTTTTACACGGCGGTCACGTTCAATCCGCACGATGTTGCCAATAACATCCGTAAGTACGGGGGGTTCATCCCGGGTAGGAGACCCGGTCGAGCAACGGCGGAATACCTCGATCGTGTGCTCGTGCGGATAACTCTTCCGGGCGCCATATTCCTCGGTACCGTGGCTGTACTGCCCAACTTCTTCGAGGGGATCACCGGGGTACCCGGGATCCAATTCGGGGGTACCGCACTGCTCATTACCGTGGGTGTTGCCCTGGAGACCATGAAGCAGATAGAGGCTCAACTGATGATGCGCCAGTACGAAGGATTCATGCGTTAGGGGGACGTAGCGATGTACCTGGTACTACTCGGACCTCCCGGAGCCGGGAAGGGGACGCAGGCGACGGCCCTGTCCCGGGACTTTCGGCTGGCTCACATATCCACGGGCGACATGCTCCGAACCGCGGTTAGGGAAAAGACCGAATTGGGTCTTCAAGCCAAGGAATACATGGACAAGGGGCATTTGGTTCCCGATGATCTGGTCATAGCCTTGATTAGAGAAAGGCTCGGGGCAAAGGATGCCAAGGCGGGATTCATCTTGGATGGGTTCCCCCGCAACGTCGCCCAGGCCGAACATCTCGACGAGATCCTCGAAGAGGTGGGTATGCCCTTGGAACTGGTATTGAGCCT
>SLGS01000047.1 GCA_007136565.1 Clostridia bacterium
CGTTTCGCCCCGGCGGTGAGCGCCATTATTCTCGGATCCGTGGGGTGGGTTGTCGCCTTGAACAAGAAACCGGACCTGGTTTCGTGGGTGAGGAATTCACGGATTTTCGAGATGCTTTCGAGGAACGCATCCCAGGGGGATCCCCCTTCCGAGGATGACGATACTTGCGAGGTGCCGAAGATATTGGATTCCAGCGCCATAATCGATGGAAGGATTGCCGATGTAGCGCGAACGGGTTTCCTGGATGGTCCCCTCGTGATACCTTCTTTCGTCCTCGATGAAGTGCAAAGAATAGCCGACTCCTCCGACGGTATGAAGAGGGGACGGGGTAGGCGCGGTCTAGATATCTTGAACAAGATGCAAAAAGAACTCGATATCGAAGTCCGGGTCGAGAGGATGGATTTCGACGAGGGAACACCGGTTGACTCCAGGCTCCTGGAAGCCACGCGCCGGTTCGGTGGGAAGGTGGTCACCAACGATTACAATCTCAATAAGGTGGCCGGTCTTCAGAATGTCCCGGTACTCAACATCAACGATCTGGCCAATGCGGTCAAGCCGATGGTTATTCCCGGGGAAGAGATGGATATCTTCCTGCTCCGCGAAGGCAAGGAGGAGGGGCAGGGAGTCGGGTACCTCGACGACGGTACCATGGTCGTGGTGGACGATGCCAAAAGACACGTCGGCGACACGTTGTCCGTCGTCGTAACCAGTGTCCTGCAAACGTCGGCCGGGCGCATGATTTTCGCTCGACCGTATGCGGGGGCGGATGATCCATCGTGACTGATGTGCTGGATGCCAGCGTGGGTCTCGTCATAGCGGCGGCTGGTGTCGGTCGCCGTATGGGTGGTGTCGACAAGGCACTCCTCAGGATTCGAGGGAAGACCCTCGTGGAGAATTGCCTCGACAACCTGGGAGGGTATCCCGGGGTTTGTGCCGCTATCATAGTTGGACATCGAGGCTGTGTAGACGAGATTCGTTCCGAGGTGGGGCAGCACCCGAGATGTTTCCCGGTGGAAGTCGTAGAAGGTGGTCCAACCCGGGCAGAATCCGTGGATCTGGGTCTGAAATCCCTCGGGGAGCGCGGTGATTTCGTAGCCATCCACGATGCCGCCCGGCCCTTCGCATCCGGGGATCTGCTGAGGCGCCTTGTGGAGGCCGCCAAGGACTCCGGGGGAGCTATACCGGGCTTACCCGTTACCGATACAATTAAGTCCGTTGCCGCTGGAGGGTCCGTCGACGACGTGGTTACGACGCTCGATCGTTCCCTCTTGCGGGCCATCCAGACCCCCCAGGTTTTTCGCCGCGATCTGATCATCGACGCCTACGAAGTGCTTTCCGATCGCCTTGGGGAGTTTACCGATGATGCATCTCTGTTGGAGGAACGGGGTCATCGCGTGGTACTCGTCGATGGTGAGGAGGAGAACGTGAAGTTCACATCCAGACGTGACCTTCTGTCCGTGGATTCTCCGTCCAACTTGGGGGGATTGACGCGAACCGGTATCGGCTACGACAGCCACCGCCTGGTAGCGGGGCGACCGCTTATCCTGGGTGGTGTACGAATCCATTCCCCAAGGGGCCTGATGGGTCACTCCGACGCGGATGTCTTGTATCATGCCATCACCGATGCCTTGCTCGGTGCCGCTGCCCTGGGGGATATCGGGAGTCACTTTCCCCCGAGTGATCCGCGGTATAGTGGAATGGACAGTGCAAGGATTCTCTCGTCGGCGGTCGGCATGCTGCGCGAGAAGGGATACCGCCCGGTTAACGTGGATAGTACGGTGGTGCTGGAGCAGCCGCGATTGTCGCCCTACATCGAGGATATGAGAAAGAATATATCTCGAATTACCGGTATGCCCCCGGTTAACGTATCCGTAAAGGCCAAGACCGATGAAGGCATGGGGCCCATCGGCAGGATGGAGGGAGCCGCCGCCTGGGCGATTTGCTCCATCGCTACCCTGGAAGAAGCGTCCGTGTGAGCATGGTCCCTGACTTGTATTCGGGCACAGGAGGTGTATTGGTTGGTCCTGTTCATTAGCAATACCCTGTCCGGTGAAAAGGAGCCCCTGAAGCCTCGGAAACCGGGCGAAGTTGACATATATATTTGCGGCGTCACGCCCTACAGTGATACCCATCTCGGCCACGCCAGACCATCGGTATTTTGGGATTCCGTTCGGCGGTACCTGGAGTTCCGGGGAGTCCGGGTTCGAGTAGTTCAGAATGTCACCGATGTCAACGAAAAGGTGTTGGCGAGGGCTCAACTGGAGGGTGTGAGCGAAAGGGAACTGGCCGACAGGTATTATAGCAATTACGAAGACTTGATGGTCAGGCTCGGAGTGCAAGAGCCCGATTCCGCTCCGTGGGTGTCCGATCACATCGATGGCATCATCGATGCCATCTCGGACCTATTGGCAAACGACCACGCCTACGAAGTCGAAGGGGACGTGTACTTCGATGTGACGAGCTTTCCGGATTACGGACGGTTGTCCGGGCAGTTGCCCGGGGATCTCAAGGCGGGCGCGCGACTCGCGGTCAACGATCGCAAGCGCCATCCGGCGGATTTTGCACTGTGGAAGTCGTCGAAAGCCGATGAGCCAGCATGGGATAGTCCGTGGGGGAGGGGGCGTCCCGGGTGGCATATCGAGTGTTCGGCCATGTCCAGCGAATACCTGGGGTTCGGTTTCGACATCCACGCCGGCGGTGTTGATCTCATCTTCCCCCATCACGAAAACGAACGAGCCCAAAGTGAATCGCTGAGTGCCTGCTCGGGTCCCATAGCCAGGTACTGGGTTCATCACGGCATGGTCAGGGGAGAAGACGGAAAGATGTCAAAGTCCCTGGGCAACTTCGTCACGGTGGAGGATATCCTCGAGAGATTTGAGCCCGAGGTATTGCGGTTTTTCCTCCTGAGCGCTCAGTACGCTAAGCCCCTGGTGTACTCCGAGGACAGGATGCTGCAGGCGGAGAAGGCCTGGCAACGATTGGGGCACGCAGTCGGACACATGAACGAGATCGTGGCCTCGGGTTTCCGATCAGGGGCTGACACGAATGATGAAGGTACCGGCAAAAAGATAGCCGAGATAACCGAATCATTGATGAGAGATTTCTGCTCGGCCATGGATGACGATCTGAACACCGCCAGGGCGACCGCAGCGATCTTCGAAGCCATACGTGAGGTGAACGCCTTGACCAATACGGCGCAGTTTTCTCCGTCGCGGCAGGCTCTCCTCGCCCTGGAGGACCTGCTGGATAAACTGGAGATATCGAGCAGGATACTGGGCATATGGCCCGGAGATAGTATGGAGGGGATCGACGTGTTCGATGAATCCCACGAGGAATCGCTCCTGGATTTGCTGGTGAAAGTCCGGGATAGGGCCAGGGAGGAGAAAGCCTTCGACTTGGCGGACATGATAAGGGATGGATTGGTTGAGCGGGGCTTTGTCCTCGAGGACACGCCAACGGGCACCAGGATCAGGCGGGGGAACGATGACGAATGAAAGTTAGCCTCTTGCAGCATACCCCCGAGCCGGACAGGACCGTGGCCATGGCCGCCCATCTTTGCTATTCCCCAAGTTCCATCGAGGATCTGAGGGTCCGCATGGAGGATTCCGAGGTGGCCAGGCTCGTCGGGCTGATACGGAGCATGGGCCATCTCTCTCCCTTCGAACATGCTCACTTCACCGTGGGAATTGAAGGCTTGAGCCGGGTGACCTCCCACCAGCTGGTGCGGTCCAGGATCGCGAGTTACTCTCAGCAATCCCAAAGATATATCGATCAGCGGGGCTTCGAGTATGTCACTCCACCGACCGTTCGCAAGGATGCGGGGCTGCTCGAGAGGTTCAGACAACACATGGATGATAGCCGCGACCTATATCGAGAACTCAGGGATGCGGGGATTCCGAGGGAAGATGCTCGTTTCGTTCTGCCGAGCGCGGCGAGTTCCAACATCGTCATGTCGAAAAATGCTCGCGCCTGGCTGGAGTGGTTCGAGCTGCGCACGTGTACCAGGTCCCAATGGGAGATTCGCATCCTGGCGAACCGGATAATGCGACTGCTTCGGGGGGTGGCCCCCCATTTGTTCGAGGTTTCGGGTCCTCCCTGTATTACACAGTCTCTGTGTCGAGAAGGGAAGATGAGTTGCGGGAGAATAGATGTTATGACGGTGGATCGGCTTCCGTACAAGACCCCCGGAGTAAAGGAAGTAGAAGATAAATGAGCCTCGAGGCGATTTGGGGTAGACGAACGATTCACGAAGCCCTTAGAGCCGGACGCCGTCGCATACATGAGATTTACGTGGCCGAGGGAGTGAAGGATCGAGAGATCTCCGAAATACTCGAACTTTGCGCATCCTCGGGAGTTTCGGCGCAGTACATCCGCAGAAGTATCATGGACGAGCGCGCTCCGGATTCCGTACACCAAGGAGTCGTGGGGATGTTCGATCCATATCCCTACGCTTCGATTCCTGAAATGTTGTCCTTGGCCTCGGCGCGTGGTGAAGATCCGCTATTGATCCTGGCTGCGCATATCGAGGATCCCCACAACCTCGGTTCAATACTGAGAACGGCTGAGTGTGCCGGAGCCCACGGGATAATCCTGCCCAAGCGGCGATCAGCATCCGTTACCCCCGCGGTGGTTCGGGTTTCCGCGGGCGCTTCAGAACACCTGCGAGTTGCGCGCGTAACCAACCTCGTCCGCACGGTGGAGGAGCTGAAGGAGGAGCGTCTTTGGGTCTTTGGGGCCGAGGTCGGGGGAGTATCGCTATACGACGCCAATCTCGCGGGAGGCTTGGTACTATGTGTCGGCGCTGAGGGCGTTGGGTTACCCCGGCTGCTGCGCGAAACCTGCGACGAATTGATCGAGATACCATTGCGAGGACGTGTGGAGTCCCTGAACGTCGGTGTGGCGGCCGGAGTAGTGGTTTACGAAGCGATAAGAAGAAGGATGTCGGAGCCGGGAACGCATGGGTGATGGGAATCCGCCAAAGGTTGACCAGGCCCGGTCGCTGGAAGTATAATGTCGAAGACGCTAAGGGCTTCTTTTCCCTGTATTGGCGGTATTGACGGCCCCGGCGCATCCTTGGACAGATCGATTTCCGTGAACGGCGAGATTGGTGTTGATCCTTCTTAATTCCTTTCGAGTGCAACTACGATATATCGGTCCACCGAATCTTTCATGACTGTCGAGTCCTCGAGAAGTGGAGGATGGTATAGGTGAGCATTCACCCCCAGGTGGATTTCTATCCTGCGGAGTATGAGGCGATGATCGATGAAGATCTGGTGGAGGTGGCCCGGGGAGGAAGTCACAAGGCTCTCGAATACCTAATGCTGAAGTATAAGAATTTCGTACGCGCCAAGGCGCGCAGCTACTTTCTCGTGGGTGCGGATCGCGAGGACATAATCCAAGAGGGTATGATCGGGCTATATAAGGCCGTGAGGGACTTTCGCCCGGACAAACTCTCGTCCTTCAAGGTTTTCGCCGAGTTATGCATACAGCGCCAGATCATCACGGCGATTAAGACCGCCACGAGGCAGAAACACATTCCTTTGAACTCATACGTTTCCCTGAATAAACCCATTTATGACGAGGACTCGGACAGGACATTGATGGATGTGCTGGCGGGAAGTAGGATATCGGATCCCGAGCAGCTCATCATTTCGCGCGAGGAGTTTCACCAGATAGAAAAACGGATGGGCGAAATGTTGAGCGATCTGGAGTGGCAGGTACTGATGGCATATCTCGATGGTCAATCCTACCAGGAGATAGCGGAGGATATCGGTCGCCACGTGAAGTCCGTGGACAATGCACTCCAGAGGGTCAAGCGCAAGCTGGAGCAGTATCTCACCGAATCCGAGGACGCTGCGTATCTGTAGGTAAGTTAGAATTGGAAATGATTTGGATGTCCATGGGGTCTTTCCGGTCGGAGCCGGAAGGACCCCTGTTTTCGTGGGGGGGAGAATTCGTTGACAGTGTCCACTGACCGGGCTAAGATCTTATTGGCTCGAGGATGCAGGTTCATGGATTGTCTGCGTGTTTCGCGAGGGAGAGGGAGTCGACGTGGACGAGATTCTATCGGTTCGGGAAGTATCCAAGTCGTATGGCGGGAAGGTCGCCGTGGATCGGGTATCCTTCGACATGATGCGCGGTGACATCCTGGGATTGCTCGGTCCCAACGGCGCCGGCAAGACCTCCATCATCAGGATCATCATGGGCATCATTGCGGCGGACGCCGGTACCGTATCACTGTTTTCCCACGATGGGCGTGGAGCCATGGACAAGGCTCGTGTCGGGTATCTCCCCGAGGAGCGGGGCTTGTACGAGGATTCCAGGGTCATCGACAATTTGGTGTACTTGGCCTCGCTGAAAGGGATGAACCCGGCGGCGGGGCGGAGGAAGGCGCTGCAATGGCTCGAGCGCTTATCGTTGGCAGAAAACGCCGGGCAGAAACTGGAACACTTGTCGAAGGGGATGCAGCAGAAGGTCCAATTCATCGCTTCGGTACTTCACGACCCGGACTTGCTGGTCTTGGACGAGCCGTTTTCCGGCTTGGACCCCGTCAACCAGGATCTTTTCAAAGATCTTATCAGGGAACTACGGGATGAGGGCAAGGCGATTCTTCTCTCTGCCCACCAGATGAACGTGGTCGAGGAACTCTGCGATCGCATATTCCTGATAAACCGGGGTAGGGAAATACTCTACGGGGATCTCTCCGAAATCAAGAGATCTCACCGCGAGAGCGTTATAGACTTCTCCTTCGATCCCGAATCAAACCTGGGCTTTTTGGATTCCTTGTCCGATATTCGCGTGGTGGGCCGGCGTAATGGTTCGATATCCCTTCGATACGCCGGTGATAGGGAGCCCATCGATATAGTGTCCTTTTTGTCGAGCCACATCACCCTGGAGGAAGTCTCAGTGCGGAAGCCCCCGTTGCACGAGATCTTCGTCGGTACCGTCATGGAACGGGGAGATGAAATTGAAGAGATTTGATTTCGGGCGCATTATCACGGTCGCCCGGTGGGAGTTCATCCGGACTATCAAGAGTCCGACTTTCCTCGTGCTTACGATCGTGGTACCCCTGATCATTCTACTCAGCGGTGGGCTCAGTGTGATCACAAGCCGTGTCGCCGAGACCGAATCCCTGGACATTGCCGTGAGGGACGAACTCGGTGATTTCTACGGCTACCTGGACGCAGAACTGGTGGGTTCGCCCCTTCCCTCTGGGGTCAACGTTTTCGAGTTCACCGATGACGCCGATAGTGCCGAGCGAGAGTTAAGGGCCGGCAGCTTCGATGCGATGTTGACCGTCAACAGCGATGCCGTCGCCGAGGGCTCGATATCCGCTATTACGGGCGATAGGCAAGAAGCGCGAATCAATGTCATCAGTGGGCCGTTGTCGAGGGCGGTCACTGCTTACCGCCTCGGTGGATTGGGATTGTCCAGCGGGGAGATCGCTTCCGCCACGGGTTCGGTTTCCATCGAAGCTCGTGCCCTGGACCAGGAGGATGTGAACGGATGGATCGGTGAGATGCTGGTCCCGACCGCCGTCGCTATGGTCCTGATATTCTCGGCCGTATTCTCCGGGCAGATCATGATGTACGGTGTCATCAAGGAGAAGAGAAACCGAGTGGTCGAAATACTGCTGTCTTCCGTGTCCGCTCTCGACCTGTTGATCGGCAAACTAATAGGATTCGGTGGATTGGGCCTGTTGCAGATCGCGGTTTGGGTGGGGATTGGACTGCTGGTCGCCGGGCGGTTTTTCGATTTGTCCGGTGTCACGCCTTCTCTCGGCGACGGCCTCATATATCTCGCCTACTTCGTCTTGGGGTATCTCCTGCTGGCATCGATGTTCGCGGCCCTCGGCGCTACGATGAAGGACGCCGAGGGGGGCGGGCAGGTGCAGGGTCTCGTGGTCTTGGTTCCCATGGTGCCCGTTTTCCTGGCGGGCCCCCTGGTCGCGTCCCCGAATGCGACATGGGCTAGATTGATCAGCCATATCCCCCCGTTCATCCCCTCGAGCGTTCTGCTGCGTATGGCCGGTACGAACCTGCCTACATGGGAAATCGTCTCTACTTTGACGATACTCGCTCTCTCGGTGATGGGCTTCATCTACCTCAGCGCTCGCATATTCGAGGGTGGAATCCTGCGTTTCGAAAGGGCGACGACCCTCCGAGAAGCCGCCAGGATGGCGACGGGCAATGGCGATCGTTAGTAGCGTGGATATATCATGATAGATGAAAGTGGAGATGATATGCATGCATGACCTTCTTCAAACGGCGCTCAGGGCATTGGTCTTCGCCCTGTTTTTCGGGGGAACTTGGTACTTCCTGTCCTTGCGGGGAATGTGGGGTATGGGCAAAGACGTCACCAATGCCGCGGATGCGCGAGCATCCGCGCTGCGTAATACATTGATCGCGACGGTTGTCTATATCATCATGACGCTGCTCGTCTTCTAGGGAGACTTCCTCCCGATAGCTTGGAGATCCGGAGATGGAGTAGGGGAGGTCCGCCCGGCCATCGGACGAACCTCCTGCACGTCAACGGATACCCAATCGGCTCTTGACGGTATCCATGGTCTCAACGGCTATTTCCCCCGCCCGATCGCGCCCCGAGGCAACCGCTTTCTCCAGGGCTTCGGGCTCTCTTTCCAACTCCCGCCTTCGATTTCGAATGGGTTCGAGGAAGGATATAATGGCCTCTGCCGTAGCGTCCTTGAGATCCACGTATCGGAGAGTCCCCGCCTCGTAGTCCCCCATTAGGGAGTCGTGATCCGAATCTCCACCGACCAACTTCAATAGACCGAATAAGTTGGCGACCCCGGGACTCATAGCGTCGGTGCTGGGCCCGATGTCGGTAACGGCTTTGCGCACCTTTTTCCTAATTAGGTCGGGTTCATCGGCGAGGGCGATGTAGCTGTTTGGACCGAGGCTCTTACTCATCTTCTTTTCGGGATCGGATAGACTCATTATCCGCGCGGAGTCCCGTTGGAAAAAGGCCTGTGGCTCGGAGAAGGTTTCCCCGAACATGTGATTGAAGCGCCTGACGATTTCGCGAGTGAGTTCCAGGTGGGGTAGTTGGTCATCGCCCACGGGGACCTCGTCCGCCCGATACAGGAGGATGTCGGCGGCCATCAGCACCGGGTAGGAAAGCAGCCCCAGGTGGACATAATCCGGGTGCATTTCGGATTTCTCTTTGTACGTGGGAACTCGCTCCAGCCAACTGATGGGCGTAATCGTGCTCAATATCCAAGCCAGTTCGGTGTGTTGGGGGATTTGGGATTGGATGATGATGGCGCTGTCTTCGGGATCGACCCCGACGGCAATTAGGTCCATGACCATGTCCCATACATCACTACCGAGCTCCCGAGGTTCGAAGGGCGTGGTTATGGCGTGATAGTCGACCACACCGTAGACGCAATCGCGGGTCTCTTGCATGGCTACCCAATTCCTTATCGCTCCCAGATAGTTCCCGAGATGCATTCGCCCGGTGGGCCTTTGCCCACTGAAGACCCGCTTCCTTGACGTCAAAGGGGATCACCTTTTCTACGAGATTTGATGAGTGTATCTGGCTCTAGGTATTTATACCATAACCCCGGCCCCGGCGTTTAGTGCCGGGCATTCGTTTTTCGTACCACCCGGAAGCCGACGCCGCGGTTGTGGCCCGGGATACATTGATGGACAATGTTCGAGAGAGGGGCTAGGTGGATTGGAAATCGAAAAGCGCGAAATTCAACCGATACAATACAACGTCAAGCTTTCGTCCGATGCTCTGGAGCCGATCCGGGAGCTGGTGGAATCCTGGGATATTCCCCGGGTTGCGCGGGATGAAAGGTACTGCACTTACGCCTACGAATTGACGGAAGGCGAGGCCAAGAGCATTCTGCGCCAGTATTCCAGCGGCACGTTGCAAATCCAGGGCAAGGGAGGTCCGCAGATACGGTCTCTCGTGATGGCCCTGGAGGGGACCCTATCCGCGGGATTCGATGAACTTCCCCTGCCGCATTGCGGAAGCGACGAGGCTGGGAAAGGGGACTATTTCGGGCCGCTGGTGGTTGCCGGGGTGCGCGTCGATAAAGCGTTACTGGAGCGTTTTGCCTCCCTGGGGGTCATGGATTCGAAACGCCTCTCGGATTCGCGCGCGCAATCCCTGGCGCGAAAGATCTCGGATGTGACCCAGGGCGTGGCGGTCCTTTCACTCCTGCCCACTACCTACAACGATTTGTACGCGAAGATGAGGTCGGAGGGTAAGAACCTTAATGATCTGCTCGCCTGGGCACATTCTCGGGTATTGCGGGATCTCGAGGGATCCGCCGCCGACCCGGATGCCCCGTGCACCTTCGCCGTGGTGGACAAGTTCGCGTCCGAGAGGGTCCTTCTCTCCCGGATGGGAGACTCGCGTCTAAGGGTGAAGCAGATCGAGCGGGGCGAGCGTTATCCCTCCGTGGCCGCTGCCTCGATATTGGCGAGGGCTCGTTTTCTTTCCGACCTGGCGCGCCTGTCCGAGGAGATAGGGGTTCGGCTGCCGAAGGGCGCGGGGAAAGCCGTGGATTCGGTGGCGAAACAAATCGTCGTCGACAACGGCTTCGATGCCCTGAAGGATGTCGCAAAACTACACTTCTCCAACACTGACAGGGTGCGTTAAGAGGAGGGTATTGCAACATGAAGGAGACGCGGCTGTGGCGACTTCTGCGCATACTCAGGCTGACCTCGGGAAGCCGGCGGTTGAACGCCAAGGAAATGTCGGAGGAA
>SLGS01000116.1 GCA_007136565.1 Clostridia bacterium
GCATCAAAGGTGCCTTTGCAATTTCCATAAGCCGGGGAACACCCCCGAAGTGATCCCAATGGGCGTGTGTGAGGATGATCGCAACTATATCCCACCCCGATATCAGCTCTTCCAGGGCGGGCTCGGGTGCCCCGGGATCGACTACGACGGCTTGCCCGGTATCGGTATCCCCCAGCAAATAGCAATTGGTCTCCAGGGGGCCCAGGGTGGTCTGTTCCATCCGCAGTTCGGACATGATCGCTCCCTCCATATTGGGACATCATCGATTCTAAGGATACAATGTAGCATCCGGCTACCACAAACTTTCGAGGGGATGATGCGGAGTGTACGATCTCAGGGTCAGCGTCGTGGAGGTTCGAGGTTTTTGCGATCTCCCCATGAGGATCGGCGATTACTTCGAGGTATCCGGGGGCAGGATATACGTTCCACCGTCGGGATACATCTGCATGTGGGCGCTAAACAGCATCATGCCCATGTTGCCCGCAAAGCAAAGGCGAATACAGGAAGAGAATGACTGGATTCCCCATACCGAGCACATGTCCTGTCCCGATCCGAACGGGATGGTTATATTCAGGGTCGAAAGGTTGCCGGGAATTGCTCCGCTGCGCGCCGGATCCTCGGGTGCCGTCGACTCCCCTTCCCCCGTGGAGCCGACGACGCTGCCTCCGGCCAGAATGCTCGTGCGCGGCGCCGATTGCGATTCCTGCGGCGCGTGCGCGGTGGAGTGCATCGAAGCTTGCGGTACGGCGCGAATCGAGCCGGCCGGGGTCGGAGTAGATCCTCGGGTGTGCCGTCAATGTGGGAATGCCCCCTGTGTCGCGGCCTGTCCCGAGGGTGCCCTCGGGAGGGATGTGTCCACCGGTGCCGTGACGTGGGACGGCGACCTATGTAAGAGGTGTTGGACCTGTTCGTCGGCCTGTCCCTTTGAAGCCGTCCTCGGCGAGGAGTGTGGAGATTCGCCGAGGATCTGCGATTTATGCGGAGGAGAGCCTCGCTGCGTAGAGGTGTGTCCCCGGGGTGTCCTCTCTTTCGGAAGGCCCACCGCACCCTAGACCCGTTAGCATGTGGGAGGGATTGGGATGATATGGGCGAAATAGTTCGTATGCCGTACTTATTCGCGCCCTTCCCGCAAGGCTCTCCCTCACCCCCATAGAACCTCGATGCCCAAAGTTGGTAACCCTCGCCATCCGGTCTATAATTTGCCTATCAGGTAACGAGGAGGCCGAAAAATGCTTCTGAGAAGCCCTGCAGGTGAATTAGGCGCAGGTAACAGTACTATGATAGTTGTGTTGGTCGCCGTGTTGATCGTCGCGGCCATAGGATTCGTCGTCTACTTGGGAACCGAGCACAGCGTAGCCGAGGAACTGGACGAAGAAAACGCCCTGATGTTGAACGAAGCCACCACTGAGTGGACGGAGGCCACCGGGGAAGACATGGCCGACGTGACCATGGATGATCTCGTACCCGAGTTCGTCGACGAAGAACCGGAAGACCCCTACGAAGCCGGTCGCAGTTACGAACCCAACCCGGCGGGCGTGTGGGTGCCGCTCGGACCTCCTTGATTTGATATAGACGGACGAAATCCATAGGATCCCAGCGGGGAAGGCGGATCCGCCTTCCCCGCTCGCTTATCTTCTCCCCGGGTTTACTATCCCCTGTCGAGAGAATAATCTATATTAACGATGGTTTCCCCCGCGCACTCGTTGGATAGATGGGCGTTCCTGCTCGAAGGGTGGGGATCTATGTTGTCGTCGTGGATGGACAAGGGAGGCTTAAGGCTCTCGGCCGCCGTTTTCGCACTGGCCGCGATTCCCGCCATTTATTACCTGGATGCACCCTGGCGGTTATTCGCCCCGGTACCGGTGTTGATCTTGGGCGCGCTGTCTGGGGTCGTGACCGGGCTCGCGGCAGGGCTGTGGAGCAGTGGGCTGCTTTTTTTGATCGACCATCTCTTCCCGGCGAGGAGTGTATCGGTCGAGACTGCCCTGGTATCGATAGCCTACCTCATCGTGGGATCTGTTCTCGGGACCCTCCTGGGAAATACTGGACGAAGAACTCGCGATCTCGCCTGCGACGAGGCATTCTCGGATACCATCATCGAGACCGTGGGTGCGCCGGTGGTGGTATTGGATCTGGCAGGTAACGTGGTCAGGATCAATGCGGCCCTGGAAGAACTGGCCGGGCGCCGCCGAGAAGAAGTACTGGGGGAGAACTTCGTCTCCACCTTTGTGCCCTGCGAAGATACCGAACGGGTTGCGGAAGCCTTTCGCCATTGGCGAGAGGGAGATTACCCGGCGAGGTTCAGAAACCGTATCGTCGATGCCGCGGGCAGGCAGCGCCTCATCCAATGGCACAATACGGTTATTGCTGATGGCGACGGGGCATTTTCGCACATGATAGCCGCGGGGATAGATGTCACGGACCTCAAGCGCGCGCACGATCGGGCGCGAGAGAGCGAACTGCGCCTTCTTCGCATAACGAACAACATGTACGATGTCATATTCGAATCCGACCAATCCAACGTCATCCGCTACGTCAGCCCTTCGGTAAAGGCCACCCTGGGGTATGATCCCGAGCAGTTGATGGGAGAGCATTCCCTCGCCAGGGTTCATCCGGAGGATCGTCCCGGCCTGGATCGGAATTACGATCGGTTCCTGGGAGGTCTCGATACGGCCGCCTCTACCGCGGAGTTTCGCGTTCGCCACGCCGATGGACATTACCTTTGGATGGAGTCCTTCGCCAGTCGCGTCCGCGACGAGAGTGGTGAAATCATCGGCGCGATCTTCGTGCGCCGGGATATAACCACCCGAAAGATGGCCGAACGCGAGATCGAAAACAGTTTGTCCTTGTTGAGGGCGACCCTGGAAGCCACCGCCGACGGCATTCTCGTGGTCGGCATCGACGGCTCCATCCGCGGGTACAACGAGCGTTACCGGGAGATGTGGGAGCTTCCCGAGCGGTTACTCGAGAAGGGGAGCGCCGACGAACTACTGGTTTACGTTATGGAACTATTGCACGACCCCGAAGACTTCGCAGAAGAGGTCAGGAGACTAAGGGAGCAGCCCGAGGAGATCACCCGGGACACCCTGTATTTTCGGGATGGTAGGGTCTTCGATCGCTATTCGATGCCCCAGAAGCTTGGGGGTAAGACCGTGGGGCGGGTTTGGAGTTTTCGCGATGTAACCGAGACCCACAAAACGGCGGAGGCCCTGCGGTGGAGCGAGCGACGGCTGCGCCGAATCACCGAGAACGCCAGGGACCTCATCGCCGAACTGGATACCGAGGCAAATTTCACCTACGTCACCCCTTCCTTTCATAGGGTGCTGGGCTACGAACCCTCGGACCTTCGGGGACGCAATCTGTGGGAATTCGTCCATCCCGGGGATGCAGATCACCTGAGGGAGAACCTTATCGAGGGCGATCCCCCCGAGACCCTGGAGGTCAGATATCGCCGATCGGACGACATTTACCTCTCGTTGGAGATCAGCTTGCGTCGCCCCGAGGGGACCGAGTCGGGGTACGGTTGGATCATGGTGGGACGAGACGTGACACAAAGGCGGCGCGCGGAACGGGAGTTGGCCCTCAGCGAGGCTAGATTCAGGTTGCTCGCCGAGAATGCCCGGGATCTGATCTTCAGGATGCGGCTTCACCCCGAGCTCGACTTCGAATACGTCAGCCCCTCGGCGACGGCCATCGTAGGCTACTCTCCCGAGGAGCACTACGCTGATCCCGGGTTGGGCCTCAGGCTGGTCCACCCCGCGGACCGCGATAAGTTCGAATCCGTGGTCTCGGGGCATCACGACTTCGACAAGCCCTTGGAACTTCGATGGATAAGCTCCGATGGAAGGATCGTCTGGGTGGAACAACAGATCGTGGGAATCCACGACGACGATGGTCGACTGGTCGCCTTGGAGGGAATCGCCCGGGACATAACTGAACGGCGGAGGCTTGAAGAGGAGATCCGCCATCTCAGCTTTCACGACGGCCTGACCGGCCTTTATAATCGAGCATTCTTCGAGGCGGAACTGGCCCGGTTGGATGTCGACAGGAACTTGCCCATCAGCCTGCTAATGGCCGACCTGGACGGGCTAAAACTCATAAACGATGCCTTCGGGCACGAGGCGGGTGACGATTTCCTCAAGGCTGCGGCCGAGATCCTGCGCATCCACCTGAGGGCGGACGACATATTGGCTCGCTGGGGAGGGGATGAGTTCGCAGCCGTCCTCCCCGGAACGGACGGTGAACAGGCCGGCGAGATAGCCGATAGGCTGAGCGCCGCTTTCGACGCCGCGGACCTCGCACCCGTGGCGGTTAGCGTTTCCCTGGGGATCGGGACCAAGCGGGATTCGATGACCGATGTCGGAGACGTCCTGCGCCTTGCGGAGGAGCGGATGTACAGGTCCAAGCTCCGTCGCAGCCGCAGCCTTCGGCATGCTCTAATCTCGTCCCTTCGCAATTCCCTCAAGGAAACCGAGGTCGAGACGCAAGAGCACCTACAGCGAGTTGAGGATCTCGCCCTCAAGCTGGGCAGGCACATGGGGCTCTCTCCCGATCGGTTGGACGAGTTGGCCCTACTGGCCGGTCTTCACGACATAGGAAAGATCGCGCTCAACACGGATCTCCTTCTCAAGTCCGGCCCCCTGGATAAAGAGGAGTGGGAACGGGTCCAAAGGCATCCGGAGACCGGATACAGGATAGCCCAGTCTTCACCCGATTTGGCGATAATCGCGGAGGGGATCCTGGGTCATCACGAGAGGTGGGATGGCGGTGGATACCCGCAGGGAATATCCGGAGAGGAGATTCCCCTCACAGCCAGGATCGTCGCCGTCGCGGACGCGTATGACATCATGACCTCGGGCCGACCTTACCGGGAGGCCATAAGCCGCGAGAAGGCGCTGGCGGAGATCGAACGCTGCAGCGGGACGCAGTTCGATCCGAAGGTCGCCCACCTGTTCACCCAGCTGATGAGGCGGAGCTAGCGTTCTTGGCGGACATCTTTTTCCTGTACACGAGGTGATCGGCCGTGTTGAGGATCTCCGCGGCACTGCGCCCGTGGAGGGGATACTCGGCCACTCCGATGCTCATTCTAATCGGGATTTCGATATCCCTTTCGCGCAGGGGCTCTTCGCGCAGGCGACGGGAAATCCTGGCGGCTGCCTCCTGGGCATCGATGAGGTTGGCCCCGGGCATCAGCAGGACGAACTCGTCGCCGCCGTACCTCGCCAGGTCCTCACCGCGGCGCACGACCTCGATGAGAACGCGACCGAGGTGCTTCAAGAACCGATCGCCGGCGGCGTGACCGAACCGATCATTGATGCGCTTCAGCCCGTCGACGTCCATGAACAACAGTGCGAAGTTCCCCCCGTATCGGCGACGGCGAGCTATCTCCTGTTCCATGCGAACGGTCAGGTACCGTCGGTTGAGCAAACCGGTAAGCGGATCTGTGACCGCGGAGGTCTTGGCGGACTCCCTCGTCCTTCGCTCCATCTCGGCCAGAGCGGCCAACATCAACCCGAGCAAAAGCAGGGTGCTCGCCCGCCCGGCGGTTACGACCGTCGCTTCGGATATCACCGGTGCCGAGGGCATGAGTCCCATGGCGATGATGCCGGCGAGACTGAAAAGGGTTCCCAGGATGGCACCGGCGGGCCCGTGACTCATGGTTACGCCTATTATGAAGACCCCCGTGCCCGGGAGCAGGGGGCTGGCTTCCCCGCCCGTGTGGGCGATGAAGGCGAAGACCAGTGCGAAGTCGAGGTATTCGAGGGGAAGCGGCATCCTCTCGGCCCTCAGCCAGCTCAGCCTGGCCAAGGAGAAGAGCATACCGATGCCGCCCAGGACAAGCATTCGGACGGGTGTAACGCCCAGGGAGTCGGCTCCGGCGGCCATAACCGCCGAGGCCACGAGGACGAAAAGGACCCTGGCCACGCCCAAGACCCCGTCGGAAAATACCCGGCGACGGATCTCGAGACGTTCCGGAGTATCCCCATATTGGTCTTTGCCCGGGCGAAACGATTGATCCATGATTACGGCCTCCACCATGGCATATTCGCCCGTGGACGCGGGTTTCCTGCCGCATCCATGCCGCCATGACCACGCTCGGGTGGCTCTGATATAATCACATGTTGAGGCTACCGGTTTCATCGACCGGGAGAAGGGGTGCGACTTTGACCAGATACAGTTACGGAACGATCTGCCACGCTGAACTGGCGGTGCGAGTCCGCGGCATGATAGATGAGGCCCTGCACGCGTTGACCGGAGACGGGACACTTCCCCGGGCTGCGTTGGAGATGGGATATACGGTCGAAAAGCCCAAGGATCCGGCCCACGGAGATCTCGCCACGAATATAGCCCTCACCCTAGCCAAACCCTGCTCCCGCCCCCCGCGCGACATCGCCGGGGTGCTCGCGGAGCGGCTTTCGGCCCTGGCAGAGGATGACGATTACATAGAGGAGATCGAGATTGCGGGTCCGGGATTCATCAACTTCAGAGCCGGTGACAATTATCTCGCCGATGTGCTCATGGGGATAACCCGGGGATTCTCGGGCGACGGCTGGGCCCGGACCGATAACCCGAGGAAAGTCCTGGTGGAATTCGTCAGCGCCAACCCCACCGGCCCCATGCTCGTGGTCAACGCCCGGGCCGCGGCCCTGGGGGATGTGTACTGCAGGCTACTCAACATGACGGGCCATTGGGCCGCCTCCGAGTACTACGTCAATGACGCGGGAGGGCAGATCCTAACCCTCGGGCGCTCGCTCGAGGCCCGCATCCGCCAGGCCCGTGGTGAGGAATTTCCCTTTCCCGGGGATGGCTACCCGGGGGATTACCTGGTGGACCTGGCGTCGATATACATCGAGGAAATGGGCGATCTTCCTTCGCCTGGTGAAGAAGACCTCTGGACCCATCTCGGGGATTGGGCGGCCGTCAAGATACTGGCCGAGCAGCGGAGGCTACTGGGTCTTTACGGCGTAGAATTCGACTCCTGGTACCACGAGAGCGCCGTCCGCGAGGGTGCCGGGCCCGAGCAGGTAATCGAGATCCTGCGCGACCGGGGATACCTGTACGAGAGCGAAGAGGCACTCTGGCTTCGCTCCACCGCCTTCGGCGACGATAAGGACCGAGTTCTGGTGAAAAGTGATGGTTCCTACACCTACCTCCTGCCGGACTTGGCCTACCACATGGATAAGTTCGATCGTGGCTTTGATCGTCTGATCAATATCTGGGGACCGGATCATCACGGATATATAGCGCGGATGCGCGCGGGACTCAGTGCCCTGGGTTACCCCGAGGATAACTTCGAAGTCGTGATTTCGCAGTGGGTCCGCCTGATGTCCGGTGGGCACGAGGTGAGCATGTCCAAGCGGGGCGGGACTTACGTCACCATGGAAGAACTGCTGGAGGAGGTAGGGCGCGACGCCGCTCGGTTCTTCTTCCTGATGAGGTCGGCGTCTTCACCCCTGGATTTCGATCTGGATCTGGCCAAGGAACAGTCCAACGAAAACCCGGTTTACTACGCGCAATACGCCCACGCGAGGATATCCGGCATACTGTCCGGCGCGGCGGAGCGCGGGGTGGAGGTCCCCGGTCCCGGGGATATGGACAGGCAGTCCCTCGCCCCCCTCGGGCACGCGACGGAACGAGCCCTCATCAGGAGACTCGCCGATTTCCCAGGGGAGATAGTGGGCGCTGCCCAATCCCTCGAACCCCATCGTTTGGCCGCGTACGTGCTGGACGTGGCGGCCCACTTCCACTCCTTTTACACCGAGTGTCGGGTACTGGGAGACGATGCGCGATTGACACGGGCGAGGTTGCACCTATGCCGGGCTTCCGCCCGGGTTATTGCGGAGATCCTGGGCATCCTGGGAGTGACCGCCCCAAGTCAGATGTGATTTTAGCGTACATGGAGGCGCCAGGGTGATTCGAGGCACCTCCATCACTATTATGTCTTCCTAACACCACTTTTCCCGCGATAACTACTGCTATCTCTCTTCAGCGCCCCCGCGGTGGGGTTTCCCCGGGGGCGGAGATGGAGTATAGTTGCACTCAGGCGTCAATTTCGGCGCCATTTCGCGAGAGAGGAAGGGGTACAATGTATCGTCACAGGCACTCCGAATCCAATTCGCTGTCCCTTCCACGGGTGTTTGCGGTCCTGGGGCTCCTGCTCGTCCTGGCCGTGTTGGCGGTAATGGCCGCTCCCGTAATGCCGTCCTCGGGTGAGCCCCTGGGGATGGAGAGCTCGTCTCTTCCCAAGGATCACTCCAGTGTCATCGTCGAATTCGACGGAGCCAGTAACCCCGTTCCCACGAGGATCTGACCCCCATCCGGTTGAATAACCCCCAGGGGAGCATACTGTCCCCGGGAATTCGCATGCCCAATCCCACCCGATAAGGAGGGAGGTCCGACGCGGGGCGTCGGACCGTCACCCCATGTCAGAAGTCGCCACCGGGGGAATAATCCCCGAAGATTATTTCCGATTCAAATGCCCGGGAGATCCCAGGATATCGCCCGACGGTGAGAGAGTCGTCTACGTCGTCGAACGCAGAGATCGTAATAGGAACGCGATACATGCGAACCTGTGGATCGCCGACCTGCGGGATCCCGATCCATCACCCCTGACCCGGGGGTGCCAAAGGGATTCATCCCCCAGGTGGTCGCCCGACGGCGGGAAACTCGCCTTTCTCAGCGACCGCGATGGGGAGACTCGCATCTGGATCCTGGACATCGGCGGGGGCGAGGCCCAGAAGATATGTACCGATGTTACACCTGTGAGTCCGCCGGAGTGGTCGCCCGACGGAGAAAGATTGCTCTTTTTGGCCAGAACTTTCATCCCCGGGGAGGATTGGATCACGTATCCCGGGGCACCCGAAGACGACGTCGAAAGGGAGAAAGAGCGCGCCGCGGGGGGAGACGATTCGGACGGCGTCAGGGTGATAACTCGCACCGGATACCGGTTCGACGGGAAGGGATACCTCGGGAATTTGCGCGATCACGCTTACGTAGTATCCGCTCGGCCCTCTCCGGAGGTCGAGGCCACCCCCATCACCTCCGGAGACTTCGATCACGGCGGACCACCCAGCTGGTCTCCCGACGGGGAAATGATCGCCTTCACAGCATTGCGTCGAGAGGACGCGGATATGGTCGTCGGGATGGACCTTTGGGTTCATCTCGTGTCCCGGGGTACGGATAGGCAGATCCTGCACGGGATGGGTTCGGTGGGCTCGCCCCGATGGTCCCCCGACGGCGATATGCTGGCGTTTACCGGTCACGATGGGCGTTACGGCATGGCCACCACGACGGGGCTTTGGGTGGTGGACATGCCCGAAGAGCCCGGCGAACCGCTGGAGCCAGGCGACGCCCGTCATCTTACCGAGGAACTCGATAGACCGGTGGGGGTCGGGGGGATTGCCTCCGATCTTCGTTGCGCACCCACCGGCCCCCCGATGGTTTGGGAACCCGGGGGGGAGTCCCTGCTTTTCCTAGCCGCCGACGGGGGATGCGCTGGCGTGTACCGAGTAAATGCCTTTTCCGACCCCGTGCCCCGGAGGGTGGACACGGGGCGCGAGAGGGTAGTGTCATCCTTCGACCTCGCCGGGGGATCCGTGGTGATACAGGCCGGGGATTCGACCAGGCCCGAGGAGATCTGGGCGCTGGATGGGGAAGGACCTGACCGCCCCGTCAGCCGGATGAACGACCGTTTGCTGGAGGAACTGGGGACGGTTGCCATGGAATCCTTCGATTATTCGGGCGAGGATGGATGGAGCTTGGAGGGATTCATCCTGGCTCCTCCCTCGCCCGGTGAAGGGGAACCGATCCCGGCCCTGCTGCAAATCCACGGAGGGCCGCACGGAGCCTACGGGCACACCTTCTCCTTCATGTCGCAGATGCTGGCCTCACAGGGCTTCGCGGTGATCATGACCAACCCCAGGGGCAGCCAGACCTACGGTAGCGACTTCGCCCGGGCCGTCGTCGGCGATTGGGGCGGGGCGGATATGGGAGATATACTCGCCGGAGTGGATGCTGCCGCTCGGCTGATACCCATAGATAGGGATAGGCTCGGTATAGGAGGTTGGAGCTACGGTGGATACATGACGTCGTGGATCATAGGGCAGCGCACGGACTTTGCGGCCGCCGTCGTAGGGGCGCCGGTCACCGACAGGTTGGGTTTCTACGGAACCAGCGATGTGGGACTTACCTTCGGTGAACACCAGTGCGGGGGAACACCCTGGGACGGATCCGACGCCCTCTTGTCGCGTTCACCCCTCAGCTTCGTCCATCGGGTCGAGACACCCGCGCTATTGATTCACGGTGGGAACGACTTGAGGTGCCCGGTGGCCCAAAGCGAGGAGTATTTCGCCGCGCTCAAGAGGCTCGGGAGAGAAGCGGCCCTGGTCGTCTACCCGGGGGAATCCCACGGCATCAAGGCACCTCGCTACGTCGAAGATAGGTATCGCAGGACCCTCGAGTGGTATAGACATCACTTGGCCTGATCGGGGGGATGTAGCCGCAGGGTCGTTGCCCGGGCGAGCCGGGAGTTGGGTATTACGAGGGTGCCGGATTGGTCTTCGACCCGGGTGTGGCTCCACCCGACGCAGATGACGGTGCCCTCGATCCCATCTATGCCGACCCGGTCCCCGGGTGAAAAGTGAGACCTGAGCATGTGGGCGGCCAGGATATTCTCCGCGGTTTCGCGTCCCCCCAGTCCCAGGGCGACCAGGGCTGCCAGGGGAAGA
>SLGS01000026.1 GCA_007136565.1 Clostridia bacterium
CAGGGCCTCCACGAGGCGAGTGATCTCCTCGGGGGCATCCTTGGCGCCACCACCGATCCACACCAGCGGGCGCTCCGATTCGGAAAGGATCCTGGCGGCCGCGGTTACGTCGGCGGGATCGGGCGCCACGTAGATGGGTTCGATGG
The DNA here is from genome assembly GCA_007136565.1 of Clostridia bacterium. Classification (GTDB taxonomy): domain Bacteria; phylum Bacillota; class Sulfobacillia; order SLMV01; family SLMV01; genus CSSED11-154. Next base: position 147 of record SLGS01000026.1, read on the forward strand.
GATCGCCGATCTCGATATCCGCCTCGGCCTCGAGGACGTCCGTGGGAATCTCTAGGTGGATGGGCCTGGGTCTTTCGGTGCGGAATGAATCGAAGGCTTCGAAAATCGCTCCGGGGATTTGCCGGGGATCGTTGATACGCCTATTCCACGCCGTGCACCCGTAGGTATGAGCCAGTTGATCCTTCATCTGGTGGAGCTCGCCCATATCGCGATCCACGTAATTCGTGTGGTTCTGGCTGGAAATCATCAGTATCGGAGCGGAATCCGAGTAGGCCTGGCCCATGGCCGTCGCGGCGTTTGTTACACCCGGGCCCGTGATCACCAGGTTAACCCCGGGCATTCCCGAGGCCCTGGCGTAACCGTCGGACATGAATCCACCGCCACCCTCGTGGCGGGTAACGATATGCTTCAGGCAGTGTTGCTGATCACACAAAGCCTCGTAAATCTCTAGCGTATGAACCCCCGGAATCCCGAAGGCGGTATCCACGTTTTCCCTCAGCAGAGCGCTCACCACGGCTCCGCCACCGGTCATTCTTTCACTCATCTTTGCCACCTCCAAAAACGTCGACAATCGAGAACCATCGCCACAATGGTAATACGTCGGAGAGCGGGTGTCACGGCCGTCGGTTACGAAATTCCCCGCGCCACAAAGATATCGGGGGACCGCCCCCGTACGGGCTCGGTCCCCCGACTGAGCGTCCAGTGTCACTCGTCAGCCGAGATCTTGCACCGCCGCCACCGCGGCGCGCAGGTTCTCCGAGGGAGTCTCGAGGTGTATGGGACCACCGGGCGCCACTATGAGTGCTCGACCCTCCACCTGGCTCACGGCATCTCCGATTTGGAGCGAGACGGCCGCGGCGGTCTCCCGATGCATCGTGTCCGCTTCGTTTATCCCGCCCATGAGCACGGCATCGGTTTTCATCCTGGCATCCCTGAGACTCGGCTTGGCCCATCGGTCGTGCCAGTTGAGGACGTCGATTGGGTACTCGATGACCTCGTCGAACATAAGATCATTACCGTGCATGTGAAGGGCCAGCAGGCTATCGCGATCACCGAGGGACATCAAGGGTTCGAGGTCCATCTTCATGGCATCGAGGGCGACGAGTTCGTCGTCGGTACTTTCGGTGCACGTGAAATACGAAATGTAGTAAACCCCATCGGCGATCTCGAGCGCCGCGTTGAGAAAGTCCCCCAGGGCCTCCGAAATGACCCGGTGTGCCCCACCGAGGCCGGACTCGTCACTTTCGGCGGTCATTGCAGCCAGATCATCTCGCACCTGGTCACCGCGGAGGAAGAGGGCCGTGGTCAGGGGTCCATATACGGTGACCAGCATGGGTACATCCTCGGGGAGATTCCGCCGCGTCAATCGAAGTCCCCTGAGCACTTCGGTGAAAGGTTTCGATTCGGCCCCGTTGCCCCGCAGATCCGGCCAACGATCCTTTCCGGAAAAGGGGCGTACCGGATCCAGGGGTCGACCATGCTCGTCTATACCCTCTCCGCGGAGATAGCCCCAGGGTTCGGCGGTATAACCAAAAGTCGGCGTGAAGACAACGAGATCGAACCCGTAGCGCATCTGGAAGGCCAGGTGCACGCGAGCGAGAGCCTCCGAATCGTCAAACCCGGGAAAATGCCTCCAGGCTGTTATGGGAATTCGGTCCGACCTTTCGTGCATCAAGGCGGCCCGCAACCGATCCCACGAGGGACCGGATCTTCCCCAATTCTTCACGTCCAGACGTACATTCACCCGGGATCCTTCGTCGCTGCACCTCACCGTCTCATCTCCCCTTCTCACAATGGATGCCCAACACATCGGGCCAACTCCATGGTTCGACAGTCGGCGGGGCGCTCCTCCTCGGGGAGCGCCCCGCGGGATTTCATTGCCGGTTCTTACCCAGGACCCTACCCTTCCTGGCCCCGGTCACTCGCCCGTCCTCCACCGCGAGGGATCCGTTGACGAATACGTACTCAATACCGCGGGGCGGTTGTAGGGGCTCTTCATACGTGGCCAGGGACTCGACGGTCTCTGCGTCGAACACTACCACATCGGCCTTCTTACCGGCCTCAATTACTCCCCTATCGTCCAGCCCGAGGCGTCTCGCGGACGTCGAGGTCATCCTCTTGATGGCCTGGGGTAGTGTCAAGACCCCCCGATTCCTCACGAATTCGCCGAGGATCCTGGGGAAGGCTCCCCCCAGCCTGGGGTGGGGATGCGGTCCGTAGATCCCATCCGTGCAAGCCATCCCGGCGGGATGTTGCATCGCGGGCACGATGTCATCTTCGGTGCCCCAGAAGGAAATCATGGTCGCGGCCAGTTCCTCTTCGGCGAGGAGGTCCATGAGCGCATTGACGGGATGCTCGTCCATGCCGTCGGCAATTTCCTGTAGATTCTTGCCGATGACCCAAGAGTTCTTTTCGCTTTTCACCCAGGTGACCATCACCGAGGAGGGACCGCCGCGCGCGTACATGTTCTCCGCCTCGCCGGAACTTTCGGCACTGTTCAACTCTTCGTAAATTCGGAGGCGGGTTTTTGGATCCCGCAGCCTTTCGATCATGGAGCGCGTTCCGCCGGCGTGCACCCACTTCGGCAAGAGCGCATCCAACATGGTACTGCCCGCGGCATAGGGGTATTGGTCGAAGGTTACATCCAATCCCGACGACCGCGCATCATCTATGGCGGCGAGGAGATCCGGCCACATTCCCCGGTTAGCCTCGCCCGCTACCTTGAGGTGAGAGATGTGAAGGGGGCAACCGCTCTTCTCGGATACCCATCTCATCTCCTCGAAGGAATCGAGTACGCGGTGGGACTCATTCCTCATGTGCACCACGAAGAATCCCCCGGCCTCGGCAGTGTAACGGTTCAAATCCGCCAATTCTTCCCGATCCGCGTAGGAGCACGGTGGGTATATGAGGCCCGTCGAAAGGCCCACGGCCCCCGCTTCCATGCCCTCGAGGATCATCTGCCCCATCTTTTCGCGATCCTCGGGGGTCGTCGGAACATCTTCGTCCCCTACCACGGCGGAACGGATGGGTCCGTGGGGCAACAGGTAACAGGCGTTGAGCTCCGGGGGTATGGCATCCAGGGCATCGAAGTATTCTTCGACGCTTTCCCAGGGCCACTGTGCGGGTTCCTCGCCCAACAGCCCCGACAATTTGCCCCGCCACTCTGCATGATCTTCCTCGGCCAAGGGCGCAACGGAGAGCCCGTCTTGACCCAACAGCTCGGTCGTCACTCCCTGCAGGAGTTTAACCCCCACTCCCTCGGGGCGAAATAGCGCCAGATCCGAGTGAGAGTGCATATCGATGAAACCCGGTGCCACGACCTTGTTCGTGGCGTCGACGACGCGAACCCCGTCGGGAACCTCCTCGATTCCCCCGGCGAACACCTCAGATATGCCATCACCTTCGATGAGAACGTCTGCGCGGTAGGCGTCGGTACCCGTACCGTCTACGACCATGCCGCCCTGTATCAAGAACCTATCCATCTCCACATTGGAATCGCTCAACGGACTCCCCCCTCGGGAATTGATCTGGTGCCGGATGAGATTGCGGTGCTAGCGTATCGAAGATCGCCCCGCTTCGTTGGATTTTCCTTCTCTAGCGCCGAGGGGATTCCTGCCGAGAGTGTGACGAACGAACCGGCATCCAAGAGTAGGCGACGTCTCCTCCCCCGCCTCATCGTCCGCCACCAAGCCTTTTCTTCCACTGCCATCGCTCGAAAGGGGGCGGATTCCGATGCGCCAGGGACGCTCGAGGCAGTGGTAATTCCGGGAGAGCCCGGGACCGCGCCAGCGACCCCGGGCTCGTCTTGACTGAACAGACCGTTCACTATAGTTTCGGGATATGGTGAGACGCGAAAGAAGTAATGAAGAAACCGATCATCGTTTCCGCGAGTTCATCGATGGTGCCGCGGAAGTGTTCCTCCGGCGGGGTTACGGACGTACCACGATGGCCCAGATCGCAGAACACCTGGGCGTTGCCCCCGGGACGTTATATCTCTCCTTCACCGGCAAGGAGTCGCTTTTTCATCACGTCATAGCGGGACACCTGGATGAATCCCCGATCCACTCGCCCCGACAACTTCCGGCATCCTTTCCCGGGTTGGATTCGACCTCGGTGATGCTCGAGAAGGGATTGCGGAGATGGGTGGACACGTCCGCCGTGGGCCGCCCTCCATCGGGGACGCCCTCGAATCCCGAGGACGAATTGAGGGCCGTCTTGCAATCGCTCTTCGACGGCATTCGCCGGCGGATATGGGTAATCACCCTGGTCGAACTGAGCGCCGAAGATTGGCCCCGACTCGATGAGATAACCCGCAGGGTGTTCCGCCAGGGCATGCGGGATGCGCTCGCAGACTACCTCTCCATTCGAATGCGCTCCGGCGACCTGCGTCCCCTGTCGAGTTCCCGGGCCGCCGCCGAAATGATCCTCGAGGGTATGACCCACTTCGCAAAAGGTGACGGAGCGGAGAACCCCAGGGTACGCCAAACCCTCGTCGACCTCTTCGTCCACGGGCTCGTTGCGGACCACTGTGGGCGAGGTGATGCCCGATGAAGCGATTTGCCGGCTGGGGTAACGTACCCGCCATGGCAATAACCAGCAGCATGTGCATCGGAGGCATGATGCTTTTCATGCCGGTACTATCACTGATCTTTCGGGATCTCGGTGCCACGGACTTGAACATAAGCATCTCAGCGGCCGCCTGGACTACGGCGGCGGCCCTGAGCCAGTACCTTGGCGGACAGTTATCGGATCGCGTGGGACGGGTTCCCGTATTGGTCACCGCCTGTTTCGGCGGCTCCGCCGCGCTGGCGGCGGCATCCTTTGCGACGTCGTGGATACCCTTTCTCTTCCTCTACATGACGTTTCAATTCAACCACGCGGTGCAGATGCCCGTGTTCTCGTCCACCATCGGCGAATCCGTGGAACCCCGTCGCCGCGGTCGAGCCTTCAGCCTCGTGGAACTGTGCATCGCCATCGCGGCGGCATCCACACCCCTGATCGGCGCCAGGATGATGGAACTGACCGGTACACAGCAGCTGCTACTATTGGCCTCGGGTATGTGGTTCGGCGCCGGGATCATCAGGTATCGCCTCCTGCGAGAGACGCGCCCGACGACCACGGCGGGTGCTACCTTCGGTTTCTCCGAGGTGATCCGGGGCAGACTACTTTCCGTCACCCTGGTCGCCGTGGGATGCCAGGTGGCGTTGACCCTCACCAAGTGGGGGCCCTTCATGGCCCTGCACGCCAACGACTTCATGGGCCTCACCAGGGTGCAAATCAACACATACTACGCCGTGGGTGCAGTCTGCGCCGTGTTCATCAGCCCCCTCGCCGGCTCCCTGGTCGAGCGATTCGGGAGTTACATCACCCTGGGGATGAGCGTCCTGGTTTTCGGCTCCTCTTTCGTTCTCTGGTCCGTCCAAACCAGCATCCCCATGGTCATCGCTTCCTACGTGCTCATCGGGATTAGCTTCCAGTTCTGCATGATAAGCCTCGGCGCGTTCCGCGTCGCCGCCATCGACGACGAGGTGCGCGGCCGGGCTTTGGGGGCATTGGGCACCCTCGCTATGCTCACCGCCGCGCTATCGGTGCCTCTGATCGGTTACCTGGAGACGCAACTGGGCCCGTTCACGCCCTTCATCGCCGGCTTGGTGGTGGCGGTGGCCGTTTTCGCCCGACTCCTGGCGATGTATCGAAGCGGCGACGAGCACAGGCACGATGAGATCACCACCGTGGGACCCGCGGAAACCCTAGTCGGGACGCCGCCCGTCCCGGCTCCCGGCCCCCGGGATACCCGCCTTCCGCTGGACGGAGCTACACCCCCGAAGGAGTAGTCCCAAAGCCCACCGAAAGATGATATCAAGGCCACGATGCCAGTATTACGGAAGGGTGGAGTATAGCTCATGAAATGGGATATCGACGCCGTTCGATCGCAGTTTCCCGCCCTAAAGATGCAAGTCGGAGGCGAACCCGCAGTTTTCTTCGACGGTCCCGGGGGGACTCAAGTACCCCGACGCGTCCTGGACTCCCTGGAACACTACCTGGTCCGGGCCAACGCAAACCGCGGTGGGCCCTTCGTCACCAGCGAGAAGACCGAGGAGATCATCGAGGGGGGTAGGCTGGCAGCCGCGACCCTGCTCGGCGCCTCCCCCGAGGAGGTCGCCTTCGGCGCCAACATGACGACCCTCAATTACTCGCTGTCGCGCGCTCTGCTTCGCCACCTGAATCCCGGGGACGAGATAGTGATCACGGACCTGGATCACGAGGCCAACCGGGGACCCTGGTTAGCCCTATCCGAGATGGGCATGGAGGTAAGAAGCGTTCGCATCGACCCCGGAGATGGCTCCTTGGACCTGGAACACCTGGCCTCCACGGTGACCCCCAGGACCCGGGTGGCGGCGATAACCGCCGCTTCGAACGCCCTGGGCACCATAGTCGATACCGCGAAGGTACGCCGCCTCCTGCCCGACGACTGCATCTTGGTGGTCGACGGAGTCCACTTCACGCCCCACGAACCCGTCGACGTCCGGGCCATGGATTGCGACTTCTTCCTCTGTTCGGCTTACAAGTTCTTCGGTCCCCACATCGGCGTACTGTACGGCCGTTCACGGTTCTTCGAGCGCCTCGAGACCGACCGGCTGCGTCCCCAAAAGGACTCCCCTCCCGATCGCATCGAAACCGGGACCCTAAACCACGAGGGCATTGCGGGAACGGCGGCCGCCGTAGCGTTCATGGCGGATCCCATGGCCACCGGCCGCAGTCTGGACCGACAAGGCCTGCTGGACTCCGTTCGAGCCATGAAATCGTACGAGAACGAGCTCTTCGAAACGCTGTACCGGGGACTGGAATCCATACCCGGGGTGACGATTCACGGACCGGGCCTAGATGTCCCCAGAACTCCGACGGCCGGGTTCACGGTGGAGGGAAAGGACGCTCGAACGGTGGTGGAGCACCTGGGTCACTCGGGAATATTCGCCTGGGATGGCCACTTCTACGCCATGACCCTGGTGGAGAAACTGGCCCCGGGTCCCGGGGGACTGGTACGAGTCGGCCTCGCACCCTACAATACTCGAGGGGAAGTTGAACGGCTCCTCCAACGGGTAGAATCGATGGTGTAGGGTCACGGGAAGGCTGTGGAGTCATTGCGAGTAGGCAAGACCGTCAGGAGATTGATCCCGCTGGGGAGCGTCATAGTCGGGCTCATGGTCGTGGGATTGGTGCTGGCCCAACTGGACGTCGTCGACGTCAGCGTACCCGGGGTTTACCGATTCCTGCGTGGAGTCGGACCCTCGGCCGGGATCGTATTCCTGGGACTTTCCCTACTTCGGGGCCTCTTCTTCATACCGGCGGGAACTTTCACCATCGCCGCGGGCATCATGTTCGGCCCCGTACTCGGACCCCTATTGGCCCTGGCGGCCACGGCCATCAGCTCCCTCCCACCCTTCGTCATATCCCGTAAGCTCGGCGCCGGATGGGTGCGGGATATCCTCGCGGACAACCGGCGGGATCCCCGCTTCGCCGCCGCGGTGAAGATACTGAGGCAGAAGGGGTTTTGGGGTATAGCCCTCCTTCGAACGATGCCCTTCCCGCCCTTCGACGCCATCAGTTACACGGCGGGGGTGCTACCGCTAAACGGTCCCGCGTTCTTTTTCGGAACCGCCCTGGGGAGCATCCCCGGAGTCATCCTCTTCAGTTATCTCGGAGCCGAGCTGAGCGATCCCTTCGGCCCCGTTTTCTTCATCTTGCTCGGGGTCCTGCTGGTGGAAGCCGTGATCGGCTACATGCTGGTGAGGCGATTCTTGGCTTCGGGCGCGGAGGATAGCGAATGATGCCGACATCTGCCCGGGGCCGGATCCCCCGTGTGGTCTTGGATGGGATGTAAGACGGAAGAATAAATGGGAAGCGGAGTCCGTCGTGGAGGGATTCAACCACATGCCTCGGCCAGGGGGCTCGGACGTCGCGCTTCCCAATCCTCTTTACATAATATCTCATCTTATCCAATGGCCGTAATAAATAACACCCGTTTGGGCTCGACGTGTTATACGGGTCCGAAAACAGATCAATAATAGGGAACTATAATTGATGGGCGTACGGTATTGTCCGATATAGAGCGAATGATGTAGTATGATTTCGGTTCGATCGTTCACGAAGATCCGTTCCGCAATGATCTCTTATCCTGAGAGGAGGCGCGGCTCCCCGTGCCCGAATCCAAGTCCACCGCAGTAGCTAACCCAGGTTTCTTCGAAAGATGGTTCCATCTCTCCGAACACAATACCAACGTCAACACAGAAATCTTAGCCGGCCTCGTAACCTTTATGACCATGGCTTACGTGGTAATCGTTCACCCCGCCATTCTCTCCGGGGCCGGGATGCCCCTGGAGCCCCTGGTCGTGGTTACGGCCATCATTGCCGCCGCATCCACCATCGTCATGGCCTTTTACACCAACAGACCCTTCGCCCTGGCCCCGGCGATGGGGAGCAACGCTTTCTTCGCCTACTCCATCGTCGCCACGGGACAGGCGACCTGGCAGCAGGCATTGGGCATGGTCTTCATATCCGGTATCGTATTCCTGATCCTGACACTCCTGGGATTGCGCGAAGCCATCGTCAACCTCGTACCCAGGAGCATCAAGGTATCCGTCGGCGCCGCGGTGGGTCTATTCATCGCCCAGCTGGGTTTTAGCAATGCGGGCCTGGTCACCGCGTCCAACAATCTCCTGGGCATCGGTGACATCAAGCAACCCGAGGCCATCCTCGCCATCATCGGCTTCTTCCTAATCGCGACTCTCATGGCGCTCAAGATCAAGGGCGCACTGCTTTGGGGCATACTGGGCACAACCATCATCGGCTTCCCCATGGGGATCACCGAAATCCCGACGGAATTCGTGTCCGCTCCCCCCAGCATCTCCTCCATCGCCTTCGAACTGGACATACTGGGCTCCCTGAAGCTGGTCTTCATTCCCCTGATGTTCACCTTCTTCGCCGGCGACTTCTTCAGCACCATGGGGACGCTCCTCGGGGTGGGTGGAAAAGCCGGGCTGCTGGACGAAAACGGAGATCTCCCGGGCATCGAGCGCCCCTTCCTGGTCGACGCCCTGGCTACCACGGTGGGCTCCCTGCTGGGCACCAGCACCGTCACCACCTACATAGAATCCGCCTCGGGAGTAGAAGAGGGTGGACGCACCGGCCTTACGGCCCTGGTCGCGGGCCTCGCCTTCGCCCTGATGATATTCTTCACTCCCATCGCCCGGATCATCCCGGGGGCGGCCACGGCCCCGGCCCTCATCCTCATCGGGCTTTTGATGATGCCCGCGATAACGAGCATAGATTTCGAAGACTTCACCGAAGCACTGCCGGCCTTCATAACCATCGTCTTCACGGCCTTCACCTTCAACCTGGCCAACGGTATCAGCCTGGGAATCATCACATACGTATTGGTCAAGTTCCTGTCGGGTCGTCGCGCGGAGATCCCGGTCGGTCTCTATTTCCTCTGCATACCGCTCCTCTATTACTTCTATCTCCTTTAGAATCTGGAATAAGGGGGCGCCCCCATCGGCGCCCCCACCCGACCCTCGATGCGAAAGGACGGTGAGAGATCCGGCCATTTGCGCCGGAATCCCATGCGAATTCAACCCCCGAATAGAGATGTCCTGGTGGAGGTTGCCCTCGGAAAAAAGCCCGCGGACCTGCTCATCGAGAATGTGCAGATGGTAAACGTCTTCACCGGTGAAATCTACCCCGCCGCAGTACTGGTCCACGATGGATTCATCGCCCACGTCGAAGCCGATCCCGACGGTGAGGGCCCGGGCGACGAGTTCGACGCGCGAACCGTGGTGGACGGCGACGGGGCCTATCTGCTCCCCGGACTGGTGGACTCCCACGTACACATAGAAAGTTCCATGATGACCCCTGGCAACTTCGCCAGGACCGTGATCCCCCACGGTACGACCACGGCCGTGACCGACCCCCACGAGGTGGGTAACGTCCTCGGCCTGGAGGGCGTCCGCTACATGTTGGACGCCAGCGAAGACCTCCCCATGCGCCAGTATGTGCTCGCGCCCTCGTGCGTCCCGTCCGTCCCCGGGCTGGAGACCGCCGGGGCCTCCTTCGGGGCCGAAGAAGTGGCCGAGATGCTGGAATGGGATCGGGTCCTCGGGCTCGCCGAGGTGATGGACTACCCGGGTGTTATCCACGGATCGGAAAGAATGCGATCCATATTGGCGGAGGCCGAGATGAGGAATGCATTCATACAGGGCCATTCACCGACGCTCTCCGGACGCGCCCTTTCCGCCTACCTGTGCGCCGGCCCCAACAGCGATCACGAGGTAAGGGTCACCGCGGAAGCCCGGGAAAAGATTCGTGCCGGCATGACCATCGATGCGCGGGAGAGCTCCATCTCCAGGAATCTCTCGGACCTCATCCCGGCCCTCGATGGCTTCGATCTGCCGCCGAATTTCACCCTCTGCACCGATGACAGGGAGCCCGCCGACCTCATCGCCGAGGGCAACATGAATCACGTCGTCCGGCGCACCATGGAGGAGGGGGTCGATCCCGTCCGCGCCGTTCGCTA
>SLGS01000163.1 GCA_007136565.1 Clostridia bacterium
ATGAGGACTCCCGCCGAGGTCGTGGGGCCGGCAAGTCCCAGTTGCTCGAGGACCAGGAGAACCAGGAGGGCCATGATGGCGAACCTCACCACGGCTCCGACGAGCCCCGCCACGGGAACCCGCATCGCCCTGGCCGCGCCCGCCGCCAGAGCACTCAGGAAATTTGCCAGTTGGAGCCCGAGAACGAGTACCGCGAGCGTTAGTACCAGGACCGGAATGCCCGCGATGCCGCGCTGCAACAGCGCCAGGGCACCATCGATCTCGAGGATGTCCAGCGATATCATCAGGGCGACGACCAATACAGTCCAGTAGCCGAGCATCCCCAGTATTCGAGATGGCTTGGCCTGCCTGTCCCCGGTGCCCACTCCCAATTTCTTTCCGATGACGTCGACTCCGATCAGCCTCGAGCCGGCGACGATGGCCTTTCTAAACACCAGCGCACCAATCCATCCGCCCAGCAGCACCATAAGCGCGGCGGCGAACCTGCCGACGTCGAGAGTGTTGGGATCGAGAACCCTCACCAGGGACATCTCGATGATATTCCACACGATGATCACCCCCGCATTCATCATATCTCTATGGAGTATCTTCCTCGCGGAGCCACCTTATCAAGTCGGAGATCTTTACGATTGCGATACCGATATATCGCTCGAGCCGTCGCTCGACCATTTCGATGCGGTCGTCGACTCGAGTTTCGACCCAGCGGTATCCGAGGGTGATCCCGTGCATCGTTCGTGCACCCAGCTCCACGGCGCGCTCCAACCTCATTTCGGCTACGTTCGTTCCGGCGGCCACGGCGCCCGCCAAAGACTCCATTGTGCCCATGCCATATCCGAGGAGACGCCGCCGCCCCCCGGATTCACGAAGATGCCGGAGGGCCCTCAAGGGATTGGCCATCTCCACCTCATCGGGCACCCTGACTCCCACCAGCAGGGCCAGGGATCCCAATCTCAGCAAGGAGGTGAGCAAAAAGAGGATCTGCAGCTCGGACAGGGTGAGTCCGAGAAACGTCAGTTCCACGGTGCGGAAGTGCTCGACCAGCATACCGCCTATCCCCGGGGCCAGGGCTTCGGACAGTCCCACCAGGGCTGCGAAGACGCCGAAATAGATGGCGGCGACCTCGGGTGGTGCCATCTTGATAAGCAAGGTCGAGGTTACCAGGCCGATGGAAGCCCAGGCCAGGGGGGTCAGCACGTTCGCGAGCCATATTACGCGAAAGGATCCGGGGCCCGCGAGGAGCCACAGGAGGGGAGTTACGGCGGCCAGGGCGCACCCCGCCATCAACACGGGCTTGTTACCCCTGAGGTCCGAAAGCGGTCCCCAAAACCTCATTCCGAGGATGTTCCATATCCCCGCTACAACACCGAAGAGGGCTATGGTGGAAAAGGGAATGTTGAGATCGCGGATCATGTAGACGTCGAAAAATGGAGCCGCGAGGCGAACGGAGAATCCCCAGGCTACCATGAAGACCAGGAGTTTTCGGAAGTTGCGGTCGGCCAGGGGGGTGCGGATATCCTCCAGGAAGTGACCGGCGCGGGGGGTGGGGAGATCGGATTCACCGATGCGGCGGAGAACCATCCAGCAAAGGATCCCGAAGACCACGGCGACGGCGTACATCAGGGTGTAGCCGGTGGAGGGGATCCGGGGTGCCAGATCGGCCCAAAGATCCAGGAAGCGTCCGGCCAAGAGTCCCGTCGCCATGGCTACGGCACCCGCCACTACGTTCCTCCTCGAGAAGAATCGGCCCCGGATGTGGCGGGGGACTACCCTCGATATCCAGGCGAGCCAGGAGACGTTGGTCAGCGATGCGAAGGCGCTGGCCACGGCGATGCCAATGAGGAGGAGTGCGACGGGGCTAAACGCGTATCCCGCCATGAGGGGTATGAGGGCGATCAATACCCACGACATGCGATGCGCGAACAGGGATACCAAGCAAAGGCCCCTGGCAGCGCCGGAGCGCACGAGGAAGTAACTTCCCACCAGTTGGAACACGTTGGCCAGCGAGGGTATCGCGGCGATCAGGCCGATCATGGTGTCGGTGGCGCCCAGCGCGAGGGCGAACCCGGTGAGGTAGACCCCGGTGGTTACGGTGGCCATCACCGACCCCAGGGCTCCCTCGAGCACGAAGTTTCGTAGATCTTGGTCCGTCGACGGTGCCGTTGAAGATACCGGTGCCAAGGCGAGTCCTCCCGGGTCCCGGCGACACGGCACGGGTTCGGGTCACTTCCCCTCCCCGGGGATTCGCGCGGGACTGCGCAAGTTCGGTCGGTGGGCGCCGCGGTTATCTCCGCGAGTGACCCGTAGACCGGATAGGCAGAGTATACCGCGGATGGCGGGCGAGTGTCATTGGACCCCCCGTGGGCGCGGCCGAAGCATATCGGCTTCGGATCATTGGAGCAGTGCAATGCCCCGATGATCGACGGCTACGGTAATCTCATCTCCCGCGGAAGCAGTGGATTCGGCGGGCAGATCCACTTCCAACCTGATGGCACCGAACTCGTCGCCGAGATCCAGTATCGCCTCACCCCTGTCTCCCAAGAAGGCCAATTCCACAACCTCCCCCCGGATCGGGCCCGCGGCGGTGGGCCGCAACGACTCCGGGCGCAGGCAAATCCGCACGGGGCCATCACCCACGCCCGCACTCACGCCTCCGATCACAAAACGGCTATCAGGGTCTGTCGGATCCAATCCGGCAATATA
>SLGS01000112.1 GCA_007136565.1 Clostridia bacterium
CTCAGCATGAACCTTGGGGTATCCGAGGTCGCAGTTCTTGTTATCGCCGCCATCGTGGGAATGGCTATCGTCACCATCTGTTGTGTTGTTTTCATCTGCGCCCTCCGCTTGGTTACACCGATTGTGATCGCCGTGTTCATTGCTGCACCCGTTTCGCTGATAGGCCTTTCCATGTGGTCGCATCCGGGTCCCCTTATAACAACCCTGTTCACCATTCCCTTTATCACCATCGGTCTGCTGTTGGGTGCCCTGATTGGTTTTGCCTTCCATTTGGTCAAAATCAGCGACTCCCAAGTAGCCTTCGCCGCTGCACTGGCAATTTTCGTCGGCAGTATGGTGCTGGCAATTACTACCATATCGTGGCTCGGTGCCGAAGGGTCCGACGCCCACATTGTCTCCATTCCCCAACCTTCTCCCCCATCCGCTATCAACCCAGGTTTGGAGGATCCGTCTTCTCCTGGGCCATATGACACCCAACTTCTCTTCTATGCGTCCGGTGATGACCCCCATCGGCCGCAATACGGGCCGGTAGCAGATAAGATTGCGCCGTCTTTCAATCTCAAACCCTATCTCCCGCATATGTCTCAGCGCGTGGAGTCCATCAAGGAGCGCTTCTGGGGTGTGAACTTCGAAGAAAGTCCCTTGAACGGCCGCATTTGGATGCCAACCGGCCGTGGAGCCTTTCCCCTGGTCCTGGTCGTCCACGGCAACCATCCTATGCACCGAACCCCGGACGCTGGCTACGATTATCTCGGCGAACTCCTCGCAAGTCGTGGCTTCATCACGGTGTCCGTAGATCAAACCTTTCTCAACGCAGCATGGGCAAACGACGATATGCGCGGAAGGGAGAATGGAGCCCGTGCCCGACTTCTCCTTGCACACCTTGCCTTGTGGCGCCGCTGGCAGGTGGATCCCTCTTCGCCCTTTTTCGGGAAAGTTGACATGACAAGAATCGCTTTAGTCGGCCACTCCCGGGGCGGCGAGGCCGCAGCCATCGCTACAGCACTAAACGATATGGAGCGGTTTCCCGACGACGCGAATCTCACTACGGGCGGAGGCTTCTCCATTCGCTCGGTGGTGGCGATCGCGCCGAGTGATTCCTTCTTCGAGCCGGGTGGAAAGCCCACGGAACTCGAAGATGTGAACTATCTTACAATCCACGGAGGACACGATGGAGACGTCTCTGCCTTTCTGGGATTGCGGCAATTCGAACGCGTCTCATTCTCTAGGCAATCCGACGGTTTCTATTTCAAGGCTGCCGTCTATCCCTACCGCGCAAATCACAGTCATTTCAACACGGAAATGACACGGCGCGATATGTCCATCCCCGCAGGGTGGCTGCTCAATACGCGGGGCATCATGGAAGCGGAGTTGCAGCGGAGGATCGCCAAAGTCTACATATCGGCCTTTCTGGAGACTACCCTCCGCGGAAAGATGGATTACCTATCCATCTTTTCCAGTCCGTCGGCGCAGTCTCGGTGGCTCCCCGGGGAAACCATCCTGCATCGATATAGGGATTCGACACAGATTCTTCTGGCCGATTTTGAAGAGGACGTGGTTCCCACAACGGCAAGCCTTCCGGGCATCCAGATTCACGCGGAGAACCTGCGTGAATGGCGCGAGATCGATCTCCCCTTGCGGGCCCGAGTACTCGCAGACTCCCAGTCCAATCGCGCTGCGATTCTCGCCTGGGATCACTCCGATGACGCTATTGATTCCGCCAGCTATTATCGGATCGATGTCGATGCTGACAGCCTTGGAGGCATCGATGGGTCGGGAAGTCGGGCGCTAATGCTCTCCGTTGCCGATCTCCGGACAGAAGCAAGTGAACCCATCGACTTTACCGTGGTGCTTACCATGCAAGATGAAAGCCAGGTCGCCGTGTCCCTCGGGGACTTTGCCATTATCGCACCACCTCTCCATCTAGAAACCTACAAAATCAGGGCGTTGGAGAGGGCCCTGTTCGAAGATCGAGAAATCATCCTTCAACCGGTTATTATCCCCATGAGCGGACGAGACGTATTTGGCGCCGCGGTCGATCCAACGATGATTGCGCGCATCTCCTTGCTCTTCGATCTTACCGAGCGGGGCCGAATCGCCGTTGATGAGATCGGGTTCAAACCACTGGAATAAGGACTGCCCATTCCACCCGCCCCAGATCGTTCCACCGTGCGCCCTGAGGTCAGCCAACTTGCAGCAATTTTCCCGCTTGGAGAAAATGGCTCTTGGAGTGGGAAATGTGGATTCGGTAATCTTGCGTTCAGTGGCTCCAAGACGGGCGGAGATTACTGACCAGACTTGGGAGGCACGATGTCAAAAATAGATGGTACAACAAAGACGAGGCATGTACCGGGACTCATCGTTCTACTGCTGATGGGTGCTTTCGGTGTCACGGGTGGTGCACTGATCGCCCCTGCGCTTCCTGCCCTGATGCAACCGTTCTCGGTCGGTGAAGATCGGGTCGGATTGGTGCTAAGCGTATATACCATGTCCGCTGCCCTTTCCCTGCCTTTCATCGGGTTCCTCCTGGATCGACTCGGGCGTAAAACCGTGGGCATCGCATGCCTCTTATTGGATGGGCTATTCGGAGTTGCCTGCGTCTTTGCACCCAGTTTCCGGGTACTTCTCCTGCTACGATTCTTTCAAGGCATTGGAATCGCCGGCTTGATCCCCGTGGCGATGACAATCATCGGAGA
>SLGS01000029.1 GCA_007136565.1 Clostridia bacterium
ATCACCTGGGTACGCTGCTATGGGCCGCGATGGGCAGCCCGACCCAGGCGGTCTCCGGTGCCACGCGCACGGTTCCCTCGGCCGGGGCGACCCACCCTCTGGAGGTATTCGCCGTGGTCGGGGACGTTTCGGGACTGGACCCCGGTCTCTATAGGTACGATCCCGTCGATCACAGCCTGGTACTCGTTCGCGCGGGGGACCTTCGAACTGAGGTCTCGGGGGTGGCCCTGGGCCAGGCGGCCATCCGCGGCGCCCCGGTTTCCCTGGTGATCGCCGCCGATTACGATCGTACCACCGCGCGGTACGGGGATCGGGGGGAGAGGTACGTCCACATGGAGGTGGGTTACGCGACCCAGAGCATTCACCTGGTCAGCACGGAACTGGGATTGGGGAGCGTATCCATCGGTGCCTTCGACGATGGGGAATTGCGGGAAATCCTCGGCGACGAGCTGGCACCGCTGATGATCGTGCCGGTGGGTCGACCACACGAGTGACCCGAAGAGAGAGGGGATGCCCTTGAAAGTATTCGACGGGAAAGGGCTGGATATGCCGGCGTTGCTGCGGGCCACCTCCCGCCCCGACCTTCACGCCCCGGGAGAATCCCTCTTCTGGGATGATCCGCACATCGCCGCCGGCATGTTGGAGGCGCACCTGGATCCCGAGGTCGACGCCGCCAGCCGCACCCCGGTATTCGTGGAACGTTCGGCTCACTGGTTGATGGAACACATGTCCTTGGTACCCGGGGATCGCGTGCTGGACCTCGGGTGCGGGCCCGGGTTGTATTGCGAGCGCTTCGCCCTGGGCGGCCTAGAAGTAGTGGGGGTGGATCTTTCGGAGAACTCCCTCGACCACGCCCGGGTCTCGGCCCGACGCCGGGGCCTGGAGGTGGAATACTTGCGCGGGGACTTCCGGGAGGCGGAATTCGGGGGGAAGTTCGACGCCGCATTCTGCATCTTCGGTGAGTTCGCCGTCTTTTCGCCGCCAGAACAGGTTCGGCTGCTGGGGAAGATACGGGATGGGTTGGAGCGCGGGGGATACCTGGCGCTGGATGTCCCGACCCGCGCGCACTTCGAGCCCATCTTGGGCGAGCGATCCTGGACGGTCTCCGAGGGGGGCTTTTGGAGTCCCGATCCCTACCTGCTGTTGAGCTCCTCCTTCGATTACCCCGATGCGCACCGACACCTGCACCAGCACGTGGTCGTGGCGGCGGACGGGACGTCGAAGATCTACCGGATATGGTCGGGGTATTACACCCCGTCCTCCATATCCGCGCTCATCGAGAATGCCGGCTTCCGGGTGGACACCATCCGCGCAGACATCGCCGGATCACCCCTCGAAGCGGGATCCGAGTGGCTCGGGATCATCGCGCAAAGGCCCTGGGGTTAGATCATCCGCCGGGATCGCGCTCGATATGACGGGGGATGGTGCGGTCATCCGACGTCCGGGGATTCTTCGAGGGTGGGTTCCCGCACAGTCCGCTTCAGGAAGGCGTAATTGGCCAAGAGCCCGAGGGCGAAGCCCAGGGGACCCACGTTGGCCTCCAGGGCCGGCAGAAGGCTGGATAGGCCGAAGACGCTGAGAACGATGAGGGCGAGATCGAGGCCCTTGCCGATCCCGACCAGGGGCGTTTGGCCGCGATTTAGGGCGATGCCCGCGTAAAGTTCCACGAACGCCGCCAGGAAGGGGGCGGCGGCCATTAGGTAAAGGACGGTGCGTATCGGCGGCAGCAGTCCCGCCTCCACCCCAATGACGTTGGACAGCACCCAGTCGGAGGCCCCCGACGCGATGAAGGCCAGCATGAACAAGCTCACCCCCGCACCCATGGCCACACCCACTCGCTTCAGCGTCCGCCACCAGCGGGCGTCGCGGAGTAACACCAGGACGGTCTGGCTCACGTTTACGAAGATGAACGCCAGGAAGAGGAAGGCTATGCTCCAGGCGACCTGGAATATGGCGAGATTTCTCTCCGGCGTCGGCGTGCGCGCCAGTCCCGCGTTAACCGCGGGCAAAGAGAAGGTCAGCAGGAGCCCCTGGGCGATCACGGGCAGCAGAAAGCGGACGCATTCCCCGGTGGTGGCGGGTTCCTCACCCTCGGGGAGGGTCTTACCGTAGATTCTACCCGCCAGGGGCCAGGCGAAGATCACGCAGAAGACGCCTTCGATACCCATACCCACGATCCAGATGAAAACCCCGAGGGACGCGCCCTCCAAGAACCCCATTCCCGGCAGAAAGAGCGCCATGAGGATCATAAAAAAGAGCCGGATGAGCATCGCTGCGGTCATCATTATGGTCTTCTCGAGGCGCATCAGTATCGCCTGGGCCCACGCCCGTATGTAGTGCACCAGGGGGAGGAATATGCAAAGCCGAACGACGCGGAGCACTTCGGGGTAGAGTGCCTCGCTCGCACCGAAGAGGTCCACGTAGACGAACCTCCCGACGGGGGTGTATCCCAGTATGGCGATCCAGGCGGCTACCAGGATGGCCAGGCCAGTTTCGACCCGCACCGCGGTACGCATGCTCTCGCCATCGGTGCTGAAGGCCAGGATCATCTGCCGCCCGATCCACACCGGGGACCCGAACATGTTGGTCACGGTTTGTCCCAGGGCGAAAGCGGCTAGGGCGAACTCGGGATTTGGGGTCCTCGCCAACCCGGCGTTGACGATACTGAAGGTGCTCGCCATCATGATCGCCGTTAATCCCAGGGGGACCTGGAAACGAAGGATCGAGGATATTCGCTTTCTCTCTTCGCTGTCTATCCTGTCGTTGAAGAAGGATGTGGATCCGATGGCGATCTTCCCCGCAGTGTGATTTTAGTATCTAGGTAGATGCTAAACGACGGGCGCACCGGCTGTCCACCGCCGAGGCGCCCGGTGCCCGCCGGAGGTCGACGGCCCCGGTGGGCACGTCTCCCTTCGGAGCTTAGGCCTTTATCACCTGGTGTGACCATCACCCATGATCACGTACTTGGTCGTCGTCAGTTCCCTGAGTCCCATGGGGCCCCTCGCGTGAAGCTTTTGGGTGCTGATCCCTATCTCCGCGCCCAGGCCGAACTCGTGACCGTCGGTAAAACGGGTGGAGGCGTTGACGTAGACGGCTGCGGCGTCGACCCCGTCCACGAAGCGCCGACTCCTCGCGTAATCGCCGGTGACTATGGCCTCGGAATGGCCCGTCGAGTACTCGTCTATGTGATCGAGGGCTTCGGTGAGGTCGGCCACGACCCGCACCGCGAGGATAAGGTCCAGGTACTCCGTTCTCCAGTCCGATTCGTCGGCCAGGGTGATGCCCGGCAGGATGCGCCTCGTCTCGGGGCAACCCCGGAGTTCGACCCCGTCACGTTCCAGGATCTCGGCTATCCTCGGCAGGAACTCCTTCGCCACGGCTCGGTGAACCAGCAATGTCTCCATGGAGTTACAGACCCCGGGGCGATCGACCTTCGCGTTTTGGGCGATTCGCACCGCCATCTCGAGGTCGGCCGCGGAGTCGACGTAGGTGTGGCAATTACCCGTTCCCGTCTCGATGACGGGGACGGAGGAGTTTTGGACCACGGTGGCGATGAGGTTGGCTCCTCCCCGCGGTATTAGCACGTCCACATAGCGATCGGCGCGCATGAGCTGTATCGCCGCATCCCGGGAGGTGTCTTCTATGAGGGATACACAGCCCCGGGGTAATCCCGCCTCCTCCGAGGCTTCGCCCAGGATCGAGGCGAGTTCCAGGTTGGAGTTTATGGCCTCGGAACTGCCCCGCAATACCACGGCGCTACCGGCCTTGAGGCAAAGCCCGGCGGCGTCGACGGTGACGTTGGGTCGCGCTTCGTAGATCATGCCGATAACGCCCAGGGGGACGCGTACCTGCCCGACGTCCATACCATTGGGAAGGCGACGCATGGCGACGAATTCTCCCACCGGGTCCGGGAGATCCCGCAGGGTGCGAAGGCCGGCGGCCATGGCATCTATCCGCTCCCCGTTGAGCCTCAGGCGATCCCGGAAGGCCGGTGAGAAGCGCGGGCTGTCCTCGAAGTTCTTCAGGTCCACGGAGTTTGCCGCCAGGATGCTTTCCTCGCGGGCCTTGAGGGCCTCGGCCATCGATTCGAGGGCCCGGTTCTTCTCGTCGGTCGAGGCCGCGGCCAAAACCCTGGCTGCCCTCCCCGCGGCGCGCGTCTTGTTGATCACTTCTGACAAGTTGCTCGCTCCCTTCCCGGAGTCCAAAGGATCACATCAATACGAGATCGTCGCGATCTACGACCTCGGGATCGCGCAGCTCCCCGAGGATTTCCTCTATCATGTGGGTTTGGGCACCCATTATCGCCGCGACTTCGCCGGAAGAGTAGCGAGCGAGTCCCCGGGCGAATTCCCCGCGGGCTTCGTCGAGGATGCGGATGGATTGCCCCGGGCCGAACTCCCCCTCGACGTCGATCACCCCGCTCGGTAGAAGGCTGGCTCCTCGATCCACGATGGCGTCCCGGGCACCCCCGTCGACCACCACCGCTCCCGCGGGATCGGCGCCGAAGGCGATCCATCTCTTGCGGGCTTCCATGGGGTGGGATGCGGCGGGAAACAGCGTACCCAGGCGCTCGCCCCCCAGGATGCGGGGGAGGATGGAGGGTTCGTTTGCCCGGGCTATGACCATGTGAACTCCGCACCCCGCGCAGATGGCCGCCGCCTGCAGCTTCGTCTTCATCCCGCCCGATCCCAGGGAACTCCCCGGGCTTTGCGCGGCGGCTCGCAGCCCCGGGGTGACCTCGGGCACGAAGGAAAGGAGCCGAGCGCGGGGATCCGAGCGAGGATCCCCGTCGTAAAGCCCGTCTATGTCGGTCAGGTTGACCAGCAGATCGGCATTTACCAGTCCGGCCACCAGGGCCGAGAGGTTATCGTTGTCGCCGAATTCTATCTCCTCGGTGGCCACGGTATCGTTTTCGTTGACAACGGGGATTACCCCGAAATCCAAGAGGGTGGAGAGGGTATTCCTGGAGTTGATATAGCGATGCCGGTGGACCAGGTCTTCTCGGGTGAGCAGTACCTGCCCGACGTCGAGGCCGAATCTCGAGAAGAGATCTTCGTAGGCCTGTACCAGGATCCCCTGGCCGACGGCGGCCGCCGCTTGCCTCTGGGGAATGGACCCCGGCCTCGACGGCAGACCGAGCCTGGCGATGCCCGCGCCGACGGCTCCCGAAGAGACCAGCATAACTTCGCGGGAATCTCCGGCCACTTGGGCGAGTTGGGCCACCAGGTCTCCCATGTACTCCAGGTCCAATCCGCCCCCGGGAAGGGTCAGGCTGGACGTGCCCACCTTGACGACGATGCGTCTTGAATCCTCGAGTTTGGCCCGGATCATTTCTTCCACGCTGTCATTCACCGTCCTCGATGCGCGGCCGAAGGATCCCATCCGAACCCCGGGAAACCGGGGGAGTCGTATTCGGTGGATCGCACCCGGCCGTTTTTCGTATTATATACACTAACGCTCCTCCGCGGGGAGGAACCCGGAAAAGGGAGGGTCCCGGCGCTATTCGGGACCGGATGGGGTGCATCCGCCGTCCATATTGTGGTACGCTGGGTCGCCCGATCCCCGTTGGTCGGGGTGTCGGATCGCCATTTCGTCCCGCTGAGCCCGAGGAGGATACCGGATTGAACCGTGCCGCACCAGTTCCAAACGATGTAAGGAATATCGCCATCATAGCCCATGTAGACCACGGAAAGACCACCCTGGTGGATTGTCTCCTGCGCCAGAGCGGGACCTTCCACGATAGGGCTGAGGTCGTCGAGCGCGTGATGGACTCCATCGACCTGGAGCGAGAGCGCGGCATAACGATATTGGCCAAGAACACGGCGGTTCGGTACGGGGGAACCAAGATCAACATCGTGGATACCCCGGGTCACGCCGATTTCGGTGGCGAGGTCGAGAGGGCCCTGAGCATGGCCGATGGGGTCCTGCTCGTGGTGGATTCCTTCGAAGGCCCCATGGCGCAGACCAAGTTCGTCCTGGGAAAAGCGCTCAGGGCCGACCTGCAGCCCCTGGTCGTCATCAACAAGGCCGATCGACAGGACACCCGCCCGACCGAGGTACTGGACGAGATCATCGACCTCTTTTTCGACCTGGGTGCCAGCGAAACCCAGCTGGACTTCCCCGTTCTTTACGCCTCGGCGAAGCAGGGGTGGGCCGTCTCGGATCTCTCCGATGACAGGACGGATATGAAACCCCTTTTCGAGGCCATCCTGGATTTCGTGGTGCCCCCCGCGGCGGATCCGGAGGGTCCTTTCCAGATGCTCGTTTCCAACCGGGAGCACGATAACTACCTCGGCACCTACGCCATCGGCGCCATCGAGCGCGGCACCGTGCATCGCGGGGAGGGGATCGCCGTAGTCCATCGCGACGGATCGGCGACCCCGGGTCGCGCGACCAAGGTCTTCGTCTTCGACGGACTGGACAAAGTAGAGGTGGAAGAGGCCCGCGCCGGCGATATATGCGCCATAGCGGGCTTGGAGGCGGTGAATATCGGGGAGACCCTCGTGGACCCCGCCCATCCCGACGCCCTGGCAGTCATCGAGGTGGATGAGCCCACCGTGGCGATGACCTTCATGGTCAATGACAGCCCCTTCGCCGGTCGCGAGGGTGTGTACGTGACCTCGAGGAACCTCGGGGACAGGCTCGCCTCCGAGTTGAATTCCAACGTCAGCCTCCGGGTGGAGGAGACCGACAGTCCGGATAGATTCCGCGTGCTCGGGCGGGGAGAACTACACCTTTCCATACTGGTGGAGAACATGCGCCGCGAGGGGTACGAGCTGCAGGTATCCAAGCCCGAGGTAATCCAAAAGACCATCGAAGGGGTGGCCATGGAACCCGTGGAGATGCTCACCGTGCTGCTGCCCGGTCACATGCGCGGTGGCGTGATGGAGGAACTGGGACGCAGGAGGGCTACGCTGGTGAACGTGGCGTCCGCCGGAGGCGAAGATGTGCGCATGGATTACCTCGTTCCCACCCGGGGCCTGGGCGGGTTCCGGTCCGCCTTCCTCACCCTGACCCGGGGTGAAGGGGTCATGAATTACAGCTTCCACGGCTACGAACCCCACCGCGGGGAAATCCGGACGCGCCACCAGGGATCGCTCATCGCCTGGGAGACGGGCACGGCCGTGACTTACGGCCTGTTGGCGGCCGAGGAGCGGGGTACGCTTTTCATAGGACCCGGGACACCGGTATACGCCGGGATGGTGGTGGGTATCAACAGCAGAGAGGGAGACCTCGAGGTAAACGTTTGCAAGAAGAAGCACCTCACCAACATGCGGGCCAGCGGATCCGACGATACCGTGAGGCTCACCGAGCCCATGGTCCTGAGCCTCGAGGAGGCCATCGATTTCATCGCGGACGATGAACTGGTCGAGATCACCCCCTCGTCGATCCGGGTTCGCAAGAAGTACCTCGTCAAAAGCGATAGGGATCGGGCCCGAAAGCGGGCTCAGCAGGAGGGCACGGCCGATCCTCGAAGCTGATCCCGGGCCTGCACGGACCCGGGGAAGGGGATGATCGGCTTGGAAGACGACATCCTGGGAGCCATAGCAACCCAGTGGCGCGAGAGATCGAGGGAGGCGGGCCCCTGGCATCCGCCCGGGTTGCCCTGGAGCGTACTGGCCGTAGTCGCCTCCGGGGTGTTGCTGCCGATGCTTTCCTCGGGGAGGCCGGGGCTGGAAATCGTCGCAGGTATCGTCTGGATTTGGATCCCGGCCCTGGCGGGTTCCACGGTGGTGGTGGACGCGATGTCTGCGTCCGATGTCCCCCCGAAAGGGGGAGACTCCGGCGACGAACCCCGATCCCTCGAAATCGACGACGCCCCCTTCTTCGGTAAGCTCGGGGCGGGAGCCGCCTACGGTTTCGTCCTTTTTCTCGCCACCCTATTCTCGGGCATGATGGTCTCCGGCGCCGTGGTCGCCCCCGAAGCCAGGTACGTCGCCGCGTTTGTCGCCGTGGCCATAGTCGCCATCGAGCTTTCGGCGGGGCTCTCCGCCTTCGCCGTCGCTGCCCTGGGTTCCCCGGAGGCGTCGCGATTGTCCCGCGAACTGGTGGTGGCGGGTACCCTCCTCGTCTCCCTGGCCGGATACTCCCTGGCGCCGACGTCATCCGCGGGGTCCCTGTTGTCGGGATTCCTGGGCGCGGATCATTGGCCCACCCTGTTCCTTGGCCTGCTGGTGCTGGTCGTCTTGGACGCGGCGATCCTACTGGTGGCCAAGGGCACCGACCGTTTCCGCTAGATCCTTATGCGAATGCGAGATGGGATGAAGAGCCCGGGGGAGGCACGCGCTTCCCCCGGGTCGAGTGGTTTCGTTACTCCCGGGCAGCGGCGCCGCGGTCCATCATGAACAGCCCGCGTCCCTCGTCGCCGACCCGTTGGAGATCCTCGATCATGCGGGTGAAGGAATCCTCTTCCTCGACCTGTTCGGTGACGAACCACTGCAGGAATATCGCCGTGGCGTGATCCTTCTTATCGAGCGCGGTCTCGTAGAGGTCGTTTATCAATCCGGTCACGTATTCCTCGTGCTCGAGACCGGCGCGGAAGACCTCCAGGGGCGACTCGTATTCGAGGCGGGGTTGTTCGATGGCCCCCAGCTGCACCCTCTCGCCCCGCTCGGCGAGGAACTCGAATATCTTCATCGCGTGCTCCGACTCCTCGGCGGCCTGTCGCTTCATCCAGTGGGCGAACCCGGAAAGCCCCTCGTCTTCGAAATAGGCGGCCATGCCGAGGTATATGTAGCCCGAGTACAGTTCCTTCGTTATCTGGTCATTCATCTGCGCTACCAATTCTTGGTTCATGAGATCAACACTCCCTTTCTTGGGATTCATTCCCGCTCGCGTGGCGAATTAACGGGAATCCGGGGAATTCCCCGGGGTACGTTGACAGGGACCTTTCATCTCTGTAAAGTAAAGAACAATTCAATACCCGAGGCCTTGATGGGGAGAAGTAGATCGGAAGGACTTCCAGAGAGCCGGGGGCGCTGCAACCCGGTAGCCCGAGCGATCGAAATACACCCCGGAGCCGCAGGCTGAAAGACTTCGAGTAAGCCGTGCCGATTCCGTCGTTATCCGGTGAGGGAGTGTTGGCTCCCAATAGAGGGGATCCCCACGCGGGGATCAAGTCAGGTGGTACCGCGGTCACGAGCCGTCCTGAAAAGGGCGGCTCTTTTTGTGTTTTTGGGCCGAGAAAGGGGAGATGGCATGCTTCGCGCGGTGCGGGGAGCTACTACGGTCGAAGAGGATGGCGCCGAGGCGATACTGCAAGCGACGGAAGAACTCTTGCGCGAGGTGGTGGGGCGAAATGGGATCGAGGAAGAGGATGTCGTGAGCGTGCTGTTCACCGTCACCCCCGATCTATCGTCGACCTTTCCGGCCGCGGCGGCCCGGGAGATGGGCTGGAACTCGACCCCGCTAATGTGCGCCGGAGAGATCCCGGTGCCCGGTGCTCTGCCGGGGTGTATCAGATTGCTCATGCACTTTCACACTTCGAGGGAAAAAGGGGAAATCGAACACGTTTACCTGCGGGATGCCCGGTCGTTGCGTCCGGATCTCGTCCAAGGAGGGGGTACGAAATGATAGTCGTCATGAAGAAGGATGCGCAGCAAGAAGACCTGGATCGAGTGGTGGGGCGGGTCGAGAAAGCGGGCCTGGGGGTCCACCTGTCCGAGGGAGTGGAACACACCATCGTGGGGGTAGTCGGCGATGTCCGTCACATCCGCCCCGAGGACCTACAGGTCCTGTCGGGGGTCTCCAGGGTGGTCCGGATAATGCACCCGTTCAAACTGGCCAGCCGGGAATTCCAGGCGGAAACCAGCGAAATACGACTAAATGGGTTCTCCATCGGAGGAACGGAGATCCCGGTCATGGCCGGGCCCTGCGCGGTGGAGGACAGGGAGACGCTCCTGGAGACGGCCCGCGGCGTCAGTGCTTCGGGGGCCACGGTGCTTCGCGGGGGCGCGTTCAAACCCAGGACCTCTCCCTACAGCTTCCAGGGCCTGGGTGAAGATGGGCTCAAGATGATGGCCGAGGCCCGCGACGAGACGGGGCTATTGATCGTCACCGAGGTCCTGTCCCCAGGCGACGTGGAACTGGTCTCTTCCTACGCGGACATACTGCAGATAGGGGCCCGCAACATGCAAAACTACAGCCTGCTTCACGAGGTGGGTGCCGCGGATCGCCCGGTGCTATTGAAGCGGGGGATGATGTCCTCGGTGGAAGAATGGCTAATGTCGGCAGAATACGTCCTCTCCGGGGGCAACTCGCGGGTCATACTCTGCGAGCGCGGCATCCGCACCTTCGAGGGTTACACCCGCAATACCCTGGACCTGAGTGCCGTACCCCTGGCGAAGGGCCTGACGCACCTGCCGGTGGTCGTGGATCCCAGTCACGGCACCGGAAGATCGGACCTGGTGGAGTCGATGAGCATGGCGGCCGTCGCCGCCGGCGCCGACGGACTGTTGGTCGAGGTGCACCCGCGTCCCGATCAGGCCCTATCCGACGGTCCGCAGTCTTTGACCCTCGAGGCCTTCTCCGACATGATGCAGCGCCTGCGGTCCATCGCATCGGCGGTTGATAGGAGGATGGTCGGTGTCGGTTCGTCTTGAGGAAGCGCGAGTCGTCATCTCCGGCCTGGGATTGATGGGTGGGTCCCTGGCCTTGGCCCTGGCGGGCCGCGTCGC
>SLGS01000037.1 GCA_007136565.1 Clostridia bacterium
TACCTGAGAGATTCCCCGGGTCGCCCCCGGGTTGCTCCTTCGGTGCTCGACTGGCGAGTCTCTCCAGAGTTCCGTCGGGCTGCGGTACTGGGCCTGAGAGTTTACCCCTTCGGCGCGCGCCCGGCGAGCGCGACTCTCCCGCAACCGTCATTCGGCTTCGTTATCGTGCATCGCGTGACTTCGTCTCCCCGATGTGGGGCGACGTCCACTTCAGTCATTCGCGGATGGGGGTCGAAGTCCTCCCGCGAGACCCGTGTAGAGATTCACTCCCGCGGCCGGATGGAGGCGTCCGCCTCGGCCTCCATGGAAACTCCCCCGAAGGCGGCGGTCAAAAGCCCCCCCGGACCCGGAGCCCTCAGGCGCAGGATTACCGTGGGATGTTCCAAGGTCCCGCCGGTGACGGGGTGTGGGGTGGGGTCGTCGGTAGAGGCATTGACGATCCAGACGAAGATCTCCTCGGGATCCACATCCATCAGGGATTGCACGTTGGCCATCGAATAATCCCTGGCCTCGAGATCCGCCAGTTCCTCCACGAGCCGGACGTCGCCTTCGGCCATGGCGTCCCAATCTACCGACTGCACGGCGGCCAGGGCCGCCAGGTCGGCCGATGCCTGGAGTCGCGCCCGGTCCACCAGGAGGTTGCCCAGGTTGACCACCAGGCTCACCACCGCCAGCAACACCGGCAACCACAGGATGACCAGCACGGCAGCCGCCCCGCCATCCCTACCTATCCTCGAGCCTCTCACTGCGGGTCACCACCTCTGCCTCCAGGGGTATCTCTGCGTCGATTACGGGCACCAGGAAGGGCGAGCGTACCCGGTAGGGATAATGCACGCTGACCCTCACGGGCCGCCCGTAGGCGACGTGGTGCGGCTGCACGTGCACCGCCGAACGGTCTACGTCCAATCCCCCAAGATGCAGTAGCTCCCCAACCCTGTCCTCGACGTCCGCCGACCACCCGCCGTCGATGGAAGCCTGGCGGGCTCCATCACGGGCGGCGCCGGTTACCACCAGCTGGGCGTCCAGGATGAATCCCAGTTCCAAACACATCAGGAGGAGCACGAGGAGTACTGTGCTCACCAGGGCGAACTCGGCGGTGACCGCACCCCGTTGTCCGCTGAGTTTCAAGATCAAACCTCCCCTCCGCCCCGGGGACCGCGTTTCGTCGGCCCCCGGGGAATGCCGGGACGCTAGCCGGCGCCCTGTATCTGGTTGACGATTTCTGTGAGCTGTTCGCTGAGCGCACTCTCGAGGCTCGTCAGGCTGGCGATGAGGGCTATGGCCACCAGGGCCAGGATCAGGGCGTACTCGGCGGTGGCAGCTCCCCTGCTCGCCCGGCGGATCGAGACCAGCGTAGGCTTCAGTGCTTTTCGCAGTCTAACCATCACGGGCAACTCCTCCCTTCGGGTCGAATGACGATCAAACCCCGATGAACGTCAGGATGTTCGGCAATACGATGAGGACGAATGCGGGCGGGAACAGGAAGAACACGGTCACCAGGGTTATCCTAATCCCCAGGGTCTTCAGCCTCGCACCTATCTCGGCTCGCCTTCGCCTTAGAACGTGTCCCCGCAGCTCGGCGAGGGCCGAGGCCAGCGGCAGCCCGTCCCGGACCGAGTCCGCCAAGAGCCAGGCCACCTCCCCCGAGGTATCGCCTTGCGCCTGTAGTTCCTCCCCCAGGACCCCGAGCAGTGAAGCCCCCGCGGCGTATCGGGCCAGGCACCGGCGCAAGACGGGCCCCAGGGGCTCTTCCGCCGTGCGCGCGGTCCGCTCCAGGGCGTCCGGGAGGTTCAAACCCGAGCTGGCGGCGACGTACATGGCATCCATCCAATCGACCACCGCATCGTCGAACTCCCGCACGCGGCGCGCACGCTTACCTCCGCGTGACAGCCGACCCGACATGCTTTCCGCCGCGAGGCGCAGCGACGCCGTGATCCGTGGAATGGTCCGCGATGCATCGGGCGCCCAGAGGCTATGCGCGCCGAAGGCCGCCACGCCGAGTCCCGTGACTATCATCGCCACCGCGAGGCCGTTCACGGGCAAAGCTCCTCGGCGCGCCCGAGGATCCTCCTGATGAACAATATGCCCAGTGCCCACGATGACGCCGCCATCACCAGGGCGGTGCGTCCCACCGGTGTGGAGAGCAGGGGATCGATGGTCGCCATGCGTCCCCAGAGCCCGTAGGCGGCGGCCGCGGCCGGAATGGCCGCCACGATGATGGCGGAATATCGGGCCTGAGCTGTCTCCTCTCGCACCCTGCCGCGAAGCTCCCGGCGCTCGCGGACGACTCGCTCCAGGGCGGACAGCCCGTGGGACAAATCTCCGCCCGTCTCCCCCGACAGCGCCACGGCGGATATGAACTTCCCGTAAATGGCCTCGGGGACCCTTTCGTGGGACTTTCTCAGGGCATGGCCCAGGGAGACCCCCACCGAATAGTCGGCGAGGACGCGCCGCATTTCCGGCGCGAGGACGGTGCCCCGACCCTCGTCAGCGGCGGCCCGGATCAACTCCAGGGATGGCTTTCCAGATCGGGCTCGCCGAACCAGCATGGAGAGGTTTTCCTCCATGTCCGCGGCCATCCCCACGAGCCGGCGACGGCGCGCGCGTTTCGAGGCGACGTCCATCCAACGTTCCCGGGTACTCGCCACCGATTCCGCCAAGCGCCCCGATCCAGAGGTCGAAAGTACGTACACCACGGATCCCACCGGGGCCAGGGCCAAAGGAAGGAGGCGGGCCACGATGTCAGCCAAGGCCACCACCTCCCCCCGGATCGTCCAAGCTTCGAAATTCCGACACGTAGCGTTGTCCCCCGGTATCCCTGCGAAGATGCACTACCGCATCCACCACGTCGTGGACCTGTTCGACCACGGCCTCGAAGGGAATACCCGAGTCGGCCATCTGTATGAGATGTATCATCCTGGTCAGCGCGTGCCCCGCGGAGGAAGCGTGGATGGTCGCCATGGCCCCCGAGTGCCCCGTGGTCAGCGCGACCAGGAGCTCGAAGGCCTCCCTGTCTCGAACCTCGCCGATGATGATCCTATCGGGTCGCATGCGCAAAGCGTTTCGCACCAGGTCCCGCATGGTCACTTCGCCACCGCCGTCGGGATTGGGCAAGCGGGTCTCCATCCTCAGCCAATGGGGATGCTGAAGTTGCAGCTCCGTGGAATCCTCGATGGTTACGACGCGCTCGGTGGCGGGAATCCCCCGGGAAAGGGCGTTCATCAGCGTGGTTTTCCCCGTTCCCGCAGCCCCGGAAATGAGTATGTTCTTCCGATCCTCCACGGCCCCGCGGAGGGTGGTGGCGGTTTCCCGGTCCAAGGTACCGAGCCTAACCAACTCGTCCAACTCGAACATCTCGCCGCGAAACTTCCGTATCGTCAAGTAGGGTCCGTCCACCGCCAGCGGCGGCAGTATTGCGTGAACCCGGGATCCGTCGGGCAGACGTCCATCGGCCCACGGATGCGCCAGGTCTATCCTCCTCCCCAGGTCCCCGAAGATTCGCTCCAATAGATCGACCAACCCGGTCGCGTCCCGGAAGGCCAGATCCGTCCTTTGGAGCACCCCCGAACGTTCCACCCATATCCTGTCGGGGCCGTTGACCATCACCTCCGTCACGGCATCATCGCTCAATAATTCCGTTATGGGTCCGAAGCCCAGGAGATCCTGCGCTGTCCTCTTGACCAGGTCCCGCCCCCCGGGACCCGCGACGTCCACCCCGGACTCCGCGAGGAGCGTTCCCACCAACCTGTAAAATTGCTCCCGGGCCCTTTCATCTCCCCGCGCCCTCTCGAGCAACGACCGATGGGAATCCAGGATGCGAGCCCGGATTTCCGCCACGGGTGGCTCCGCTTCCGTCGCGGGGCCGCCGAGGAGATGACCCGCCGATATAGACGGCCCGGCGTTCCAAGTACTCTCAACCATCCAAAACCTCCACTCCCTTCGCGAAGATCTTCTCCTTCAGTCGACGCCAGAGGGACCCGTCCGATCGGCCGGAAATGTCTACCCCGAAAACTTCCGAGACGAGTTCGTCCACGGCCACCCCGAGGGGGGATTCCGGCTCCGACTCCAAGAGGGGAATTCCGGCAGCTACGGCGTTCGAAACCGATGAACCCAGATCGGGAATCCGGGTCGCGGGCCGAATCCCCAGGACTTCCTCAACCTGCCCCTCGCCCATGCGAGAACCCGGGGCGAATCTATTGAGGACCGGCCGAACGCGTTCCGAGAGGTCGGGCACGCTGCCCAATATTGGCAGCAGCCGATCCAGGGAGGTGGGATCGGGACACACTGGGCAAACCAGCATGTGCGCCTCCCGGGCCGCCATGTGGGCCAGGTGCGAAACACCCCCGGAACCGGTATCGACGACGAGGACGTCGTAGCATCTCCGCATGGCATCCATCGTCGGCTCCACCCTCTCCCACGCCGCCAACTCAACGAGCTCTGGTCGGCCCGGGGAGGGAAGTACATCGAGCTGACCCCGGTGTCGGGTGACCAGCTCCGCCACCAGTTCCGGGGTGACATCTTCCCCGTAGGCCGCCGCGTCCATGAGGGTGGGAGCCTCCGAGATCCCCAGGTGGGATCCGACGTCACCCCCGGCCACGTCCAGGTCCAAAAGACCCACCCTACAACCCGTCCTGGCGAGGACCCGATGGGCCACGGATACCGACAGGGTGGTCTTTCCCACGCCGCCTTTGGGATTGAAGATCACGACCGTGATCGGGCGGCCGATCGACGGTGATGCACGCCGATCCATCCGCTTTGCAGGGGCTTCCCCCTCAGCCGGGGATCCATCGTCGAGGAGAGAATC
This sequence comes from Clostridia bacterium, assembly GCA_007136565.1. Classification (GTDB taxonomy): domain Bacteria; phylum Bacillota; class Sulfobacillia; order SLMV01; family SLMV01; genus CSSED11-154. The sequence continues at coordinate 4,805 of SLGS01000037.1, forward strand.
CAGGTCGGCTCGAACGACCCCCGCGGGCATCGCCGGGGGCTCTCCTTCACCGTCGAGGTAGACCACCATGTCGAAACCATCCAGCCACCGCGTGATCATGGCCTCCGCGGGGGAGTTCCCGGGGGAATCCGGGGCGATCATCAGGATTTCCCCCTCCGAAAGGGGAAGGAGATCCCCGTCGGCCTCGGCCACCACCCTCGCCACTCGAGCCACGCCGGAGCGATTGATTCCACCCGCCAGGGAAAAGTCGCGGGTGATTATAGTGGCGTTGGGGGGTCGACTATCCCCTCCCAGTACGCCCTTCATCCTCCGCTCCACGGGTCATCACCACCCCTCACGTAGTCGTATATGTTCCCCGCACCGACGCCGCCGCCGCCACCGGAGCCATCGTCGATGTATGGCCGCGACGCCAGGTAGAGTGAGCCGGTGGCCATGGCGAAAGAGAGCACTTCGGCGCCACGCGGAGAAACGGCGACAATAATCGTATCGGGGGCCGACCCATCTCCCTCGCGCCAGGTGCCCCCGGAAGCATCGCGGACGCCGTGGACGCGGACCTCCTCCAGGAGAGTGCGCGCAACTGCCCCACCGTGCACGGACCCCTCGGCGAAGTGAATGATGTCCACCAGGTGACCGGGTTCGACGGCCCCACCGACGGCGGATCTCGGCCCGGCCGGGATGGCCACGCCCCTCTTCCCCGCCGAGAGTCCCCACGGAAGACCCGAACTGGTATCGCCGGGGTCCACGAGATCGTCGGCCAATACCGGCGTGCCCGCGGGAATGACTCGACGACTGTAACTTCCGATACCCATGTCCGCGGCGGCCAGCGCCCGGGGATGGACGAGATCTTCGGGCATGTGCACCACTTCTACCATCTCGCCATCGATGGGAACGTGGGCGTCCACATCCACCGCCGCCACCAGGACCGGGGCCTGCGTGGACGACCACCCCAGGTAAGCGAAACCCGCCAGGGAGACCATCACCCCCACCACCAGTGAAATCATCAATCGACGCCTCGATATCCACATTTGTCCAATCACCTCCGGACCAACAGGATGGCACGCCCCGGACTAATTGTCAATACTTTCCATGGTTGACATTGGTAATTCGCGATGCTAGACTCCTTGCCCAACGGACCCGCGGGGGAGGTGAATCCAATGCAGAGCAAACGAGGTTTGGAACATCGACGGGTGATATTGTACGTCGCCGTGCTCATCCTGGCGGCGTTTTCCCCCGGCGTCGTCGTAGCCGACGTCAGCCCCGGCGACGAAACGGACGCGGCCGAGGACAGCTGGTACCACGACCTGGAATATCACTGGAGTCGCGAGTTCATATTGACCCTGTGGGAGGAGGGCGTGACCGACGGATACGCCTTTCCGGTGATGGGACCCGGATGGGATTGGACGTACGAATACGACTTCCGCCCGGACATCCCCATGATCCGGGGCCAGGTAATCCTGATGATGTCCCGGGTGTTCGGCGAGGAACCCGATCACAGCATTCCTTCCCCCTGGCCGGACCTCCCCCCCACCTACAGCCTCTACGGCAGGCCAGCTTACGCCCAGGTGAGAGCCGCCGCCGAGGCGTGGGAGGTGACCCCTCCCGGGGATTACCTTCGCCCCGGCGACACGCTGACGCGAATGTACACCGCAGAGTTGGTCCTATCGGCACTGGGGCTGGACGATTACGGGGACGGATTGAATAGCGAGAGGATCGACTCCATACTCTCACCTTTCGCGGACGAAGGAGAACTGTCCGCGGGCGATCGGGCCACCGCGGCGACCGCTGTGGAACTCGGTCTCATCATAGGCTACGACGACCACACCTTGAGGATGCACGGCGAATTGACGCGGGCGGAGGCGGCCACCATCCTGTACCGATGCTGTCTCATGAGGGTGGAACCCGCCCACCTTCGCTTCTATCCCGACGGAGATGGGTACAGGGAAACCCTCCCCATCGAAGCCCGGGGCCTTAGGAACGCGAGCAACGTTCGGTGGCAGGTCAGCGTGGAGGATGCCGAGGGGAACGTACTTCGACACCTCCCCGGCTCCAACGCCGTTCCCGGGGATCCCGGATCAGTTGGGTGGGATGGTGAGGATGATTCCGGCGATCCGGTCCCCCCGGGGGAGTATTTCGTCGGCGGATGGGTCGAGGATCGACGCGGAAACACCTTCGGAGCCGTTCGCGTGCCCGTGGAATGCATTCGTCGATCCCTTCAGGTCCAAGGGGTGCCATCTTCGGTGGGAATATCGGACGATTTCGCCGTGAACGCCCTGGTCCGGGGCGCTGCAACCTCGGTGACGCTCATCGCCCCGACGGGCGAGACCGCATCGCTCACTCCCCTGGGATCCGCTCGGGCCTGGGAGGAGATCCCCTGGTCCGTCGAGGTAGATCCGAGCGAACTGGGATTATCCGCCGGGATGCACTCCCTTGAGGTGCTCGCGGATTTCGGTCCCGTAGAAAGGACCGAGTTCGTGGAAGTAACGGTGAACGACGCCCAACCCGGGGACGGGAATGGCGGGGATGACGGCAATGGCGGGGACGACGGAAATGGAGAAGATGACGGAGGAGGGGACGACGACGAAGGCGTCGACCTGGTGACGATGCTGGTGCGCTGAGGGGGAGGATTGCAATCCTCCCCCCCCGTGGGATCGAGTGGCCGGCGTCAGGTTCTCTTGAACTCCGCGAGCATGGCTGCCTGCAGATCGGCATCCGTGAAACAATCCACTGCGGTCATGGCCAGGGCCTTGGCTCCGAGGATGGTGCCCTTTCTACCGGCCTCCGATCCCGCGGCCTCGCAAAACTCGATACTGTGTCCAGCCACGCTGGGAGGAACGATGGCCACGTAGGGGTGCAGGGACGGAACGACCTGGGATACGTTGCCCATGTCGGTGGAGCCTCCGCCGCCTGGGGTCTCGGATATATCCTCTCCCAGAGCGCGGAAGTTATCGGCGTAAGAGGATCCCAGCGTCAGGTTGGGTTTCATGTTGGCGTAGCGGTTCGCCGTCGGGCGAAACTCCACCGTGCATCCCGCCGCCCGGGCGCCACCCTCGGCGCAATCCTTGATGCGCTGGACCACTTCGTCCAGGTAGTCCACGTCTGCCGCGCGAGCGTACATCCTGATTTGCGCCCTGGCGGGGACTATGTTCGGGGAGTGTCCACCGTCGGTTATGACACCGTGGATCCTGACGTCGTCGGTTACGTGTTGGCGCAGGGCGTTCCAGCCGTTGAAAGTCTGTATAGCGGCATCGAGGGCGTTGCGCCCCCTCTCGGGGGATGCAGCGGCGTGGGATGACTTGCCGTGGTAGGTTATCTCCATGGCCTCGCGGGCCAGGCTACGGCCGCCTATCCCGTTCACCGAGGAGGGGTGAATCATGATGGCGCAATCAACGTCCTCGAAAAGGCCCGCCTCAACCATCAGGACCTTTCCACCGGCATTGTCCACGGCACCCTCTTCCGCCGGGGCCCCCATGACCCTGAGGGTGCCGGAGAAGCCCCCGGCCTCCAGGTCCTCGAGGACCTCCAGTAACGCCAGTCCAGCGCCGATCCCGGCGGCACCTATCACGTTGTGCCCGCAGGAATGGCCCATGCCCGGAAGCGCATCGTATTCTGCCAGGATCGCCAGGGTGTAACCGTCGCCGTCACCGAAACTTTTCTCACCTACGAAACTCGTCTCCATCCCGGCGACGCGCCTTTGGACCTCGAAACCGGCTTCCTCCAGCATTCCCGAAAGTAATTCGGCGGCGCGAAACTCCTGGTGCCCCAGCTCGGGGTTCTCGTGCATGTCCAATGCCGCCGCCCAGATCTCTTCGGCCCTCTGGTCAACTACTTCCACGACCCTGTCCTTTATGGTGTTAACGTCCAAGGTGAATCTCCCTCCCCATACTTCGTCTCGTTTTCCGATTGGATTATCGCCGTCGGTCTTCCCCGCGGCCCAAGGGCCAGAGGGGACCATATATCCGTACTTCTTTCGCCGGGTCTCGACGCAATCCTCGGCGTATTCAGGGAATCCAGGAGTCCAACACTGCCCGAAGGGTATCGTCGGGGGTACAATGCGAGGTGTCTTCCACGATGCACTCCATGGCGCTCATCTTTGCCATGTGCAGGTATTCGTCCTGTTGCCGAAGGTAGTGCTCGATTATGCCACCCCTCGTCTCGCCGTATCTTCTGACGTAGTCGAGCCAGCCCGGCCAACGATCCCTGAAGATCCTCTCCTCCAGCGCCCGCGCGTTCACGGTGAGAAGGCACAGGCGACAGCCCATCTCCGCCAACCTGGCGTCCAGGGGGAAGAGGAAATCCCAATCGAGATAGGGGTAGTACGCGGCGTGGGTGAGGTGAAAGCGTTCCAGGATGTAGAGGAAACCGGACTCGCCGTCGGGTTCGAAACCGCGGGACAGAAGACTCTCCCGCTTCCGGGCGATTTCATCCAGTATCCCCTCCAGGTGGGCGAGGTGATCCCGAGGACCGAATTCCCCGCGATGCGCGGCCAGCTCCAGGACGCGCTGTGTGGCGTGTTCGGAGTAGTAATGGCGGGAAGGTTCCGGCCGCGAGCAGACCCTTTTCGCTTGACGAAGACCCTCGAAAACCGAGCTCTTACCGGAACCCGGTATGCCTTCGAGTAGGATGCCGGTACCGCCGGCGGCCTTCACCCTCCCCCCACCCAGCGAATGCCGTCGGGGGTTATCTCGCAGGCGGTATAGCGCCCGTAGGCATTTCGGAATCTCATGGTTAGGAGATATTCCTCGGGGCCCGCACCGTAAAGGTTCAATTCTTCGACGCTGAAAAGGTCGCGTTCATCCAGGTAGTCCCCGGGCTTGGGGGCGTCGGCGTCGGCGCCCAGGGCCAAGAAATCGCCCATCCCCGCGGAAAAGAACTGCAGTTCTTCACCGGGTTCGACGAGCGGAGCTCCTCGCTCCCAGATGTCTTCGACGGCGATGGCGACCTTCTCGGCGGCCTCGATGGCGTGGGCGCTGCGAATCTCGTAGACGCGCTCCGTTACGCGGGGGGCGAATACCACGAGAATCACCACCACCGAAAGGGCGATGAGCGCCCTTTGCCAGGTCACTATGTCTCCCCATGTACGACGCCGATCTCCACCAGCCTGGGGCAAGCTATCAACCCTCCGGTTCCTCACCCGAGCAACGATCTCTCCAGTTCGGCGCGGTCGACGCAGTGCGAGAAGGCCACGGACCTGGAGATCGTTCCCCTGAGCACCAGCTGTGCCAGGGCGTGGTCCATGGTCTGCATGCCCACCGAGCGCCCGGTCTGCATCATGCTGTAAAGCTGGTGTTCCTTGCCCTCGCGGATCAGGTTCCTCACGCCGGAGGTATTGATCATGACCTCGGCGGCCACGACCCTGCCGTCGGCGTTGAGCATGGGCAGTATTTGCTGCGCCACGATGGCCTGGAGGCTACCCGCCAACTGTTCCCGGATCTGACCGCGCATGGCGTCGGGGAAGATGTCGATGATCCTGTTGACCGCCAGCGCCGCCGTCTGGGTGTGCAGGGTGGAGAGAACCAGGTGCCCGGTTTCCGCGGCGGTCAACGCGATGGCGATGCTGTCCCGGTCCCGCATCTCACCGATGAGGATTACGTCGGGGTCGTGACGCAGGGCATGGCGCAAGGCCGTGGGGAAGGACAGGGTATCTGTGCCGATTTCTCGTTGCTTCACGATGGAGTTCTTGTGGACGTGTAGGAACTCTATGGGGTCTTCGATGGTGATAATGTTAACCTTGCGTTCCTCGTTGATCTTCCCGATGAGGGCAGCCAGGGTCGTCGTCTTACCACTGCCGGTGGGGCCGGTGAGGAGCACGAGTCCCCGGGGCAAGTTGGCGAAATCCTCGATGATGTTGGGAAGTCCCA
>SLGS01000119.1 GCA_007136565.1 Clostridia bacterium
CCCTCAAGTTCACCCGGGGCGAACTCCCTGACCGATTCCCTGGAATCCAGGGCCTGCAGTACGCCCGTGCCCTCGTCGGAGGGAATGCGCTCGGGCGCGGGAAGGCCGTCGGGATCCGTCGCCTCGCCTCCCGGTGGCGCGGCGGCGCAGGCGACGAGGATAAACGATGCCAACACGACCAAAACCACGGGTGTCGTAGCCTTGATCACGGCCTAACACCTCCCACCCATACATTTGACGGATGGGCGATATTACCCTGCGCCCAAGGGATGATCGAATTCCCAGGGAAGACCCGGCTAGAATAGCCAGCGGAGGACCCAGAAGATGGCCATGCCCGTCCCCACGGTTAGGGGGAAACTGCGCGTGCGCATGGCCACGCCCAGGGCGATAGCGCCGGCCAACAGGCGCTCGTTGCCGAGGGAAATATCCGGGGTACCGTTCACATAGACGATGGCGGGAAGGATGATGGCCGATACCGCCGCCGACGGCACATAACGGAGGATGCGCTCCAGTATCGGGGGCACCTCGCGATCGGCGAAGAACTGGATGAACGAGAGCCGCAGCAGGAAGGTCCCCACGGCCATGGCCAGCGTTATCCAAAGGAGCGTGGAGCCGGACATCAGGAAGCATCACTCCCCCGGCGGGGCCGGCCAGCGGCCTCTGCCCAATAGCCCGCCATGATACCGGATAGGACCCCGATGATGAGACCCAGGTTCAGGGGTAGGTTGTAGGCGGCGGTGGCGAGCAATCCGCCGACGAGGGCGGCGATTATCGATGGCCTGCTGTCGAGGCTCTTGACCAGTACCGCCATGAAGGTTAACGGTATCGCGAAATCCAACCCCCAGTGCTCGGGAACGGCGGATCCCAGGAATATGCCGAGGGCGCTGAAAATCTGCCAGGTGATCCAGAGCAACACCGACGCCCCCAGGTAATACCAAAGGGGGTCCACGTCCTCATCTTCGCGGAACCTGATCAGCGATATGGCGTACCCCTGGTCCGTCAGGAGGTAGGCATAGATCCACTTCCACGGGGTGGAAAGCGGTTTGAAGTAGGGCGCGATGGAGGCGCTGTACACCACGAAACGCAGGTTGACCACCAGGGCCGTATATACGATGACGAAAGAGACCGCTCCAGAGGCTATGAGTTGGTAGGCCGCCAGCTGCGAAGCCCCGGCGAAAACGAACACCGACATTAGCATCGCCGTCCCGCGGTCTATCCCGACGTTGACCGCCGTGATACCCGAGATCATTCCGAAGGGGATGATTCCCATGAGTATCGGTGTTATCTCCTTGGCGCCGGCCCAAAAGGATTCCCTCGGATTCATCTGACGCAACTCTCCCCCTCTGGCACTGATCGTTCCCCACAGGACAGTTTAGCGCATCGGAGCCGCCGTTGCATTCCCGATGGGCCCGGGGAGGTTCCCCCGAAGGGGTGTGCGGAGGAAGTCCCCCGCACACCCAAGTGGCAAACCGGCGAACCAGGGGATAGCCTACTCCCAGCCGAGAACCCTGGCGATGTTCCCACCCATCACCGCGGCGCGCTCGTCCTCGTCCAGGGCCGACGCCTCTATCTTGGCCATCTCGACCCTGGGGTGATGTAACGGCGCGTCGGTTCCCCAGATCAAGCGCTCCACGCCGATCCTATCGACGACATCGCGGGCCATCCTGTGGGCCCAGGGCTGCACCGCGGTCTCGAGGATCACGTTGGGCTCCTTGGCCGCGACGTACATGGCATCCCTGTAGTGATGCATCCCCATGTGGGCCATGATCACGGTGACATCGGGAAATCTCATGGCGATCTCGCCTATCAGTGCGGGCTGAGAACCCGGTTGGTGGCTGTGGATGGTGACGGGTACCCCGAGCTCGCGGGCCTTTTCCATGAGGGGATCCGCCATCGGGTGCCCGGCCATCCAGGAATCCGAGGTCGGGTGCAGCTTGAGACCGGATAAACCGTATTCCTTAACGCACTTTTCCAGTTCCGCCGGTGCATCGGGATCGTGGGGATTGCCCCAGTAAAAGCCCCGGAGTCGATCGGGGTATTTCTGAACCCCTTCTATCACCAGCTTCAGCCCCTCGTCGGATTGCCGGGTGCCCAGGGGAAAGCAAAGGGCCCCGTCCACCTCGACTTCATCCAGAAGACTCACCAGGTGATCGGCGGTGAAAAAATCGGAGAACTCCCAGTTCCCCACCTTGCCGTAGTAACTCCGGTCGGCAGCTCCCAGGTGAGTGTGTGCATCGATGCGTCGCATACTCAGATCACGCCTCTCCAGTTACTTGTTCTTGCGTCGTGGCGGGCGACCCGGGAAAGCGGGACGCCGACCTCACTGGTAATAGTTCACCTCTCGGCGCCGTTATCCTAGTAGCCGTCGAATCATTGGCACACCGCGATGCCCGGCGGTTGGAAAAATCGCGCTATCCCGGAGGAATTTGACGGGAGACGGAGAACCCGGGGATATCACTGAATCGCTAGGAGGCCGACCAAATGCCCATCATCATCAACCCGACGCTCGGCGACGTTCCGGGCTACGCCGAATTGAAGGCCCAAGGAGACGAGCTCATGAAGGAGCGCGGCGTCGACGAATACAGCATAGAGATCAGACCGGCGACCCCGCTCGAGGAAAAAGCCCTGGCCGGAGAGGGTCTATCCCCCGTCCCCGATTCGGGAGACAACTACGCGG
>SLGS01000161.1 GCA_007136565.1 Clostridia bacterium
CCTGTCCACGACGATCTCCAGGTCGTGTCGACGATTCTTGTCCAAATCCGGGGTTTCCTCGAGCATGTATACCTCGCCATCGATGCGAACCCTCAGGAAGCCGGCCCGCCCGATATCCTCCAATATCTTCTCGTGCTCACCCTTGCGCCCCCTGACCACCGGGGCCAGGATTTGGAACCTGGTATCCGTGGGCAGCTGCATCAACCGATCAACCATCTGATCGATGGTTTGCCCCGTGATGGGTAGGCCGCACTCGGGGCAATGGGGATGCCCCACCCGACCGAAAAGCAACCGCAGGTAGTCGTGTATCTCGGTGACGGTACCGACGGTGGAACGCGGATTGTGGCTCGTGGTCTTCTGATCTATCGATATCGCCGGAGACAAACCCTCGATGTGCTCGACGTCGGGCTTGTCCATTTGCCCCAGGAACTGGCGAGCATAGGCGGATAGCGATTCCACGTACCGCCGCTGGCCCTCGGCGTAAATGGTATCGAAAGCCAGGGAGCTCTTCCCACTGCCGGAAATGCCCGTGACGACGACGAGGCGATCCCTGGGTATTGATAGGCTGATATCCTTGAGGTTATGCTCGCGTGCACCGCGAATCTCTATCGAATCCTTGGCCACCGGGTGGCCACCTCCAAATCCCGGGCTCTAACCCGTCTTGCCCTTCTTGCCGCGCCGATTTTCGAGTTCCATTATCATATCGCGCAGGATGGCGGCCCGCTCGAACTCCAACTCGCGGGAGGCCTCCCTCATTTCCCTCTCCAGTCGACCGATTACCCCGGGAATATCCTTGGCCCTGACGTCCGATAGGCTCTTGACGCCGAAACCCGAGGCACCGGGAACCACCTTGGTGGCCTCGATAACATCGCGGACATCCTTCTTGATCGACCTCGGGGTGATCCCGTGCTCCTCGTTGAAGTCCTCCTGGATTTGCCTGCGACGATAAGTCTCTTCAATGGCCTTTCTCATGGATCTGGTTATGGTATCGGCGTACATGATGACCTTTCCGTCGACATGTCTAGCCGCCCGGCCGATGGTCTGGATCAGCGAGGACTCGGACCGGAGGAAACCCTCCTTATCCGCATCGAGGATGACTACCATCGAGACCTCGGGGAGATCCAGGCCCTCCCTCAATAAGTTTATTCCCACCAGAACGTCGAACTCACCAATGCGCAGATCCCTGATGATCTCCATCCGCTCCAGCGTATCGATCTCGGAATGGAGGTATCTCACTGCCAATCCCAGGTCGCCGAGGTAATCCGTCAACTCCTCGGCCATCCTCTTGGTCAAAGTCGTCACCAGCACCCTGTCGCCGCGCCCAATCCGATCCCGAACCTCCCCTACCAGGTCATCTATCTGCCCTTCTATGGGGCGAACCTCTACTTCGGGATCGATCAAGCCCGTGGGCCGGACAATCTGTTCCACCACCGCGGTACTGCGCTCCAACTCGTATGGTGCCGGCGTGGCGGAAACGTAGAGGGTCTTGCCGACGTGACCGACGAATTCATCGAAGGTCAGGGGCCGATTGTCGAACGCGGACGGCAACCTGAAACCATGTCCCACTAGGGTTTCCTTCCTGGAGCGATCCCCGGCGTACATCCCGCCGATTTGGGGTATGGTGCGGTGTGATTCGTCTATGACACAAAGGAACTCCTCCGGGAAATAATCGAGCAGGGTAAAGGGCGGTTGACCCGGGGCCCTCCCTGTCAGGTGCCTTGCGTAATTCTCGATTCCCGTACAGTATCCCACTTCCCGGAGCATGGCCAAGTCATACCTGGTGCGCTGTTCCAATCTTTGGGCTTCCAATAACTTGTCCTCGGAGCGCATCTGGGCGAGGCTTTCTTCGAGTTCCCGCTCTATGGTCTCAACGGCACGACGCATCTTATCGCGTTCGGTGATGTAGTGAGTGGCTGGATATATGGCCACGTGATCCCGATATCCCAGTACTTCACCGGTGAGCGTGTCCACTTCGCTGAGCCTCTCGATTTCGTCGCCGAAAAACTCGACCCGGATGGCCCGCTCCCCGGAGGAAGCCGGGAAAACCTCCACTACATCCCCGCGGACCCGAAACGTCCCCCGGGAGAAATCCACGTCGTTTCTCGCATATTGCACGTCGACCAGGGATCTGATGACCTCATCCCTATCCCTGCGGCCCCCCCGGCGCAATGATACCACCAAATTGCTGTAATCTTCGGGAGAACCCAGTCCGTAGATGCAGGAGACCGACGCCACCACGATAACGTCGTTCCTCTCCAGGAGGGCGCTGGTGGCCGAATGCCGCAGCTTGTCGATTTCGTCGTTGATGGTGGCATCCTTTTCGATATAGGTGTCCGTCTGAGGAATATACGCCTCGGGCTGATAGTAATCGTAATAGCTCACGAAGTACTCGACGGCGTTATCCGGGAAGAAGTCTCGGAACTCGCTGCAAAGCTGCGCCGCCAGGGTCTTATTGTGGGCGATAACCAATGTCGGGATCTCCAACCGTTCGATGACATTGGCCACGGTGTACGTCTTACCGGATCCGGTCACCCCGAGCAAGGTGACATCCCGACCTCCGGCGGAGAACGCCTCGGTTATTCCCTCTATTGCCCGAGGTTGATCGCCCTCGGGGCTGTAAGAGGATACAAGTCTGAACTCGCTCAATTTTCACCCAGCTTCCAGCTGATCTCG
>SLGS01000185.1 GCA_007136565.1 Clostridia bacterium
TACACCGACTGGCCGTCCTGGGCGCATCGGCCCGAACTCCGGGGCGTGACCCTGGATCGCTCGGGCAACCCCCTCTTCCACGGCGCCTACGTCTCGGAGTAGGGTCGATATCCCACCGGAATTGAGCCGGGGATGGATGGGGGGATCTCCGACACCTGGCGGTCTCGGAGATCCCCCGCCCCGAACGCACTCTCTCCATCCAGCGCTGGGAAACCGGCTTCGCCATCCCGTCTCCCGGGATAGGGACGGATTTTCAAACAGGCCGGCGCTGAGCGAGGACTAGCCCTCGAAATCCTCGCCCCGCTCCGCGTAGTCCAACAGGTCCCACATCAGTCGAGAACCGTCCCCGTAGAGCACGTAGGAAACGCCATCTATCTCGACGATCTGTTTCGTTCTCCCGTCGAAGAAGTTAACCCGGGTGAGGGAGCGGCCGTTGCCCGCATCCCGGTAGACGTGCATCTTAACCGCCCGGGGTTCGCCGGGATCGCGGTCCACCTTCCCGTACCGGGCCCGCGGGGTGAATATTTCCCTCCTCAGGTATCGTCCCTCGAGCGCGGCGAAGAAATCCTCGACCAGGGCCTCGTCTTCTATGGACCCTTCCCGGAGTTCGGGTCCGGGGAAGAAGACCTGCACCTCGATCTCGGATACCTGTCCTTCGCCCACGGCGTCCTCCACCGCTTGGGCGAGATCGAGGGGCCAAAAGCTGAAGGCCAGGAAAGCGACGAGGACGATACCCAGCGGGGCGATCCATTTCATCGGAGTCTTGCGCCGGGGTGGGTGTGGCCTGTGCATGTCCATTCCCTCCTTCCGCGGGCGCCATCCGTAGGCGCGAGGTTCATCATCCGCCGGGCAGCTTACCCGAGGAAATGGATGGCGAACAAGGGGCGCGCCGAGACCGCGGGGCCCGGGGCCGCACGAAGCCAGAAAAGACGGCGGGCCCCCACCGGCGGGCGCGCTCTAGGTCCGATCCTCGGGCAGCGGCTGGCAGCCCGGGCAAATATCCCCCGGCGTGCTACCGGTGCGAATGCGGACCACCGTGGTCCCGCACAAGCCACACGGGGTCCCCTCGCGGTAACCCACGATGAATGATTCCCGGCTGAAGCGGCCGGGCCTACCGAATATGTCGCGCTCGTAGTCCGCACCACCCAGGTCCAGGGACTCCCCCAGCACCTCGCGAATGGACCGGTGTAACCCTGCGATTTCGTCGTCGCCGAGGGTCGGGATCTTGCGGAGGGGATGCACACCGGCCCGCGCCAGGATGTCGTGCGCGTAGAAGTTCCCGATGCCCGCGATGCGGCGTTGATCCAGCAAGAAGGCCTTGATGCCGCCTCGCCTACCCTCGAGCAGCCCCCGGAAGGCGTCGACGTCCAGCCCCTCGTCCAGGGCGTCGGGGCCCAGCAGGCGCACCGGGTGCGTTTCGTCGTCCCCGGGGACGTAGTGCACGTGCCCGAGCCACCAAAACCGGATGAATACCCCCGAACCCTCGCGGGTGTGGAGGCGAACCCGGTAATGGTCCGGGGGCTCCTCGGCGGCCCCGGGGAGGCGAATCTCCGCGCCCATACCCAGGTTTATCGCGACGAGGTCCCCCGCGATGTCGTCGAGCGAAAAGAGTATCCACTTCCCGCGGGGTTTCACGCGCACCACCCGACGAGCCAGTATCCAATCCCGCATCTCCCCGGGCGTCCCGTTGAGACACTGCGGGCGCGCCACCTCCAGCCCCGAGAGGGTATGGCCCGCGAGGGCATCATCCAATCCGGCCGCGATGGTGCGGATCTCGGGTAGCTCGGGCACGCCTACACCCCCGCGGTCCCGTGTCGCAGGATGCGACCGGCGCGGACACCCAGGTGGCAGTGGTCGCCAACGGTTTCTCGGCCGTTGACGAAAACGGCGTGCACGCCCGCGGGGTAGGCGAAGGGATCCGTGTACGTGGCCCGATCGCCCACGGTCTTTGGATCGAAGAGCACCATATCCGCCCGGGCCCCCTCGCGTAGGATGCCGCGATCCCAAAGCCCCAGGCGGGCCGCGGGCATGGAGGTCATCTTCCGCACGGCCTCCTCGAGCCGCAGGACGCCGCGCTCGCGCACGTATCGCCCGAGCACGCGGGCGAAGGTGCCGAATCCCCGCGGATGGGGCTTACCCCTGGCCAGGGGTCCTTCGACGGCGGAGACGCCCGAATCCGAGCCCACCATTACCAGGGGATTGGCCATTATAGTCTCCAGGTCTTCATCTCCGATGGTGAAATACACCCCGCCCACGTTGGCCGCGTTTTCCAAGAGCAGGTCGAAGGCGTAATCGAAGGGATCTACGCCCCGCTCTTCGGCCAGCTCCGCCACGGTGCGCCCCTCGAGGGAGGGATCCTGGCACCGGGTGATCATGGTTCTCTCCCAGCCCACTCCCCGGTAGACGCTTATCCAGTCCCCGCTGCCTTCCAGGATGTCCCTGCGCATCCTGTCCCGGGCGCCGGGGTCCGCCAAGCGCTCCAATAGGGCGGGAGTGCCGCCCTCGTGCGCCCAGCCGGGCAGGTAGGCCCCGAGTCCCGTGGCCGAGGCCTCGTAGGGGTACTGGTCCGCGGTAACATCCACGCCCCGCGCCCGGGCCGCCTCGATCTCGGCGAGGAGCCTTTCGCTCGAACCCCACATGTGTCGTCCCATGGCCTTGAGGTGCGCTATCTGAACCGGTACTCCCGCCTCTTCGCCTACGCGGATGGCTTCGGCCACGGCGTCGAAGAGGGTGTCGTTCTCCCCGCGGATGTGGGTGGCGTAAATCCCACCGTACTCCCTCACCACGCGGGCCAGTTCGACGATCTCCTCCGTCTCGGAGTAGCTGCCGGGGGCATAGATCAACCCTGTGCTGAGTCCCACGGCCCCGGCTTCCATGCCCTCGCGCAGGAGCCCTTTCATCTTGTCCAGTTGCCGGCGATCCGGGGCTCCGCGCTCAAAACCCATGGCCGAGGCCCGAAGCGTACCGTGACCCACCAGGGCCAGGACGTTCCCGGAGACCCCGCCCTCCTCCAGGGCATCCAGGTATTCCGCCATCCGCCGGGGGCCTCCAGGCCAATCCAGGTTCGGGTGTTCGGCGGCGATCCTGGCACGCTGGTACTCCACCGCCTCGCCCTCCAGCGGCGCGGCGGAGTTACCGCAGTTTCCGACCACGGAGGTGGTTACCCCCTGCCTGAGGTGGCTTTGCCCGGTGCCGTCCACCAGCAGGGGTAAATCCGAGTGGGTGTGTATGTCGATGAACCCGGGGGCCAGGACGCGCCCCGCGGCATCCACCTCGTGGGCAGCCTCCAGGCCGGACAGGTCTCCGATGCCGACGATGGTGTCCCCCAGGACCCCGACGTCGGCCCTAAACCACGGGTACCCCGTCCCGTCGACGACGCGGGCTCCCCTGATGATCGCATCCAACATCTAATTCCCCTCCGCTTCCATCCCGGGAATGATCTTTCCGGGGTTTAGGATCCCCCGCGGGTCGAAACTCTCCTTGACCCGGCGCATCAGTTCCAGTTCCATAGGGTCGGTGTGCTCTCGGAGGTATCCTCGCTTGGAATATCCGATGCCGTGCTCGCCGCTCACCATGCCACCCAGGCTTGCGCACCGAGCGTAGAGGAGTTCCATCGCCCTATCCCGCCTGGCGATCCACTCCTCCTCGGGCAGATCCCCCCGCAGTATGTTAATGTGCATGTTCCCATCTCCGGCGTGCCCGAAGCTTGAGAAGGTGAGTCCCACTTCCCTCGACACCTCGTCGGAATAAAGCATCATCTCGGCCATGGCGTCGCGGGGCACCACCACGTCGCACTCGTCGATGTCCGTCCAGCCCAGGGCCTCGAGGAAGGCGCCCCGCGCGTCCCAGAGGGTGGCCTGCCTCTCGGCGGTATCCGCTATGAGCACGTCGTCGGCGCCACCCTCCAGGCAAAGGCGCCCCGCCCGGTCGATGAAACGTTCCATCTCCTGGCGCGAGGAAGCCTCCAGGCGCATCATCAGGTAGGCGGGGGCTCCATGGTGGGGGAAGGGCCTACCGAGGTAATCCGTGGACGAGTCCAAGACGTCGTCCCGGAAGAACTCCAGGGCCTGGGGGATGATGCCGGCCTTGCCCAGGATCGGTACCATGCCCACGGCGTCGGTGGGGGATTGGAAAGGTACCAAGAGCGTGGTCAACACCTCGGGCAGGGGCAAAAGGCGCACGGTGATCTCGGTGACCACTCCCAGCGTACCCTCGCTCCCGATCATCAGGTGCATGAGGTTGTAGCCGGAGGCGTTCTTGGCCACCTTCCCCCCGAGACGCAGGACGTGCCCGTCGGAGAGGACCACCTCCATGCCGCGAACGTGATCCCGGGTGACGCCGTACTTGATGGCGCGCATGCCCCCGGCGTTGGTCATGACGTTTCCGCCGATGGTAGCGCTCTTCTCGCCGGGATCGGGCGCGTAGAGGAATCCCCTCTCCTCCATCTCCTCGGCGAAGGTCAAAAGAACCACGCCGGGTTGGACCCGGGCCACCATGTTGGCCTCGTCCACCTCCAGCACCCGGTCCATGCGCGTCGTGACCAGGAGAATCCCGCCCTCGACGGCGGTGGCACCACCCATGAGGCCGGTGCCCGCGCCGCGGGTGGTGACGGGGACACCGGCCCCGTGGGCCAGGGCCATGATCCGGGAAACCTCATCGGTGTTCCCGGGGAAGACGGCCACCTCGGGCCAACCCCTGACCGGGGCCATCTCGTCGTGGGAATACTCCTCGGGAATATCTTCCCTCACCACCACCGCATCATCTCCGACGATCTCCTTCAATTCCCGTATCAGCGCGGGGGTCACCGGCTCAAATGCCACCGGCCTCACCTCTTTCCTCCAGGAGGTCCAATACCTCGGGGATTATCTCGTAGATGTCCCCCACCAGCGCGTAGTGGGCGACGTCGAATATCGGCGCGTTCTCGTCCCTGTTGATGGCGATTATCCGGTCGGCGCCGCGCATGCCCGCCACGTGCTGGATGGCGCCGCTGACGCCGCAAGCGATGTAGAGCCTCGGGCGAACCGTCCTCCCCGATAACCCCACCTGCATGGTGGACGGAAGCCAACCCGCCTCCACCAGGGGTCGACTGCATCCCACCACTCCCCCGAGGGCGTTGGCCAGCCGCCGCAGCATCTCCAAGTCCTCGGCGCGGCGGACTCCCCGCCCCGCGGCCACCACCACGTCCGCGTCGGCCACCGTGGCCGCCGAAGGGGTGGCTCGGACCTCGAGGACCCGACTTCGATAGGTCGAGGCGGGACGAAACTCGCGGCGCTCGGGCTCGGCCTGGGCCTCGCCCCGGGGTGCGGGGGGCATGACCCGCGGACGCACCGTGGCCATCTGGGGCCTGTGCCGCGAGGTGAGGATGGTGGCCATGATGTCACCGCCGAAGGCGGGACGGGTCTGCAGCAGGTTCCCGTCGCCGTCCACCTCCAGGGAGGTGCAATCGGCGGTCAGGCCCGTCCTGAGCCGGACGGCCAGCCGGGGTGCCAGGCTTCTACCCACGGGAGTTCCCGCCATGAGCAGTACCGAGGGCAGGATCTCCCCCGCGAGGCCCTCCAGGGCGTCGGTGTAAGGTTCGGGCCGAAAAAACTCCAGGGCGGGATCCTCGATTAGGAAGACCCGGTCGGGCCCGTAACGAGAACACTCCAGGGCGGCGTCCTCCACCCCCCACCCCATGACGGCAACCGAGAGATCCTCGCCCAGGTCATCCGCCAGCCTGCGGCCCTCGCCGATGAGCTCGGCGGTAACGGGATCCATGCCGCCACCGGAGAGCTCGGCGACGACCATGACACCCCGGTATCTGTCGAGATCGTCCGCGGGGATTTCCTCGGCCGTCTCCAGGGACAGGGCTCCGCGGGGACAGGCATCGATGCAAATGGAGCACAAACGACAGGCGGCGGTGAACCGGGGGTATTCCCCCTCGAGGACCACGCCCTCGAAGGGGCAGGCGTCGACGCACAGACCGCAACCGTCGCAAAGTTCGAAGTCGATTCTCATTCCGCTCACAGGTATCGCCACCCCTCCAGAGCCTCGACGAGCCGGCGGGCCAACTCCCCGGCGTCGCCGCGCCAGGTCTCCCGCTCGGGGTTGGCCGGCGGGGGGAAGATCCTATCCACCCAGGTCGGGGATCCGTCCAGGCCGAAGTAACGTTGACCGGCGATATCGCCCCCCGCGTCGCCCTCCAGGTCGGCCAGGGTCCAGGTCTGCACTTCGCGATCGGCCGTGGCCAGGCGCAATTTGAACGACGGAAGGCGTGGCCCGTTGGCGCGGCGGGTCAGGGTCAACAGCGCGGGTGTCGAAAGCAGCATCTCGGCCTCGCGGTCGCCGGCGTCCACCAAGACCCGGACTCCCCCGGGTGCGACGTCGAGGATCTCGGCGACGTAGGATGCGTGGGGCATCCCGAAAAACTCCGCCACCCCGGGACCCACCTGCGCGGTATCGCCGTCGGTGGTCTGCATCCCCGCCAGTACCAGGTCGAAGGGTATCCGCTCCAGGGCCCGCGAGAGGGTGTACGCCGTCGCCAGGGTGTCCGCCCCGGCGAAGGCCCTATCCGATAACAGTATCCCGCGGTCTGCGCCCATGGAATAGGCTTCGCGCAGGGTCGCCTCGGCCTGGGGCGGTCCCATGCTCAGCGCGGTGACGGTTCCCCCCAGCCTCTCGCGTATTTGAAGCGCGGCCTCGAGGGCGTGCAAGTCGTAGGGGTTGGTCTGGGAAGCCACTCCCTCGCGGACCAGGTTGCCGGTCTCCGGATCCACCTCTACTTCGCCGGTGAGGGGCACTTGCTTAATCAGGACCGTGATTTCTATTGCGATCACCTTCCGATCAACGTTTGCATCTAATGCTAATGTCCGCTATGCGACATCGCCGAGGGGGCCGCTGTCCATCCCTTGTCGCCGCACATCCCTCGCGATACATTGGGGCTAGGATCCAATTCCCGGGAGGTGCTACCGTGAACCCAAGAAAATCTCGACGAGGCGATCCCTTCGCCGGGAAGGCCCGGGACTACGATCGATGGTACCATACTTCGGCCGGCGCGTTTATCGATCGCGTGGAAACGGACCTGGCCTTCGCCCTTTGCCCGCCCGTCGCGGGGGAAAGGGTTCTCGACGTTGGAACGGGAACCGGCAACTTCGCGGCCAAGCTCTACCACCACGGATGCCGCGTCACGGGCATCGACATCTCCCCGGATATGCTGGCCAGGGCGCGCCAAAAGGCCGTGGACGAGGGATTCGAGGCCCGGTGGATCCTCGCCGACGTCACCTCCATACCCCTGCCCGATGCGACATACGATGCGGTTTACTCCATGACCGCCGTGGAATTCGTCCCCGACCTCGCCGCCGCTCACCGGGAAATGATGAGGGTATTGAAGCCGGGGGGCAGGCTACTGGTGGGCACCATCGCGGGGGATGGCCCCTGGGGCCTGGCCTACGCGCAAAGGGCCCGCGAGAAGCCGGACTCCATCTTCGCCCACGCCCGCTTTCCCACCCTCGAAGAGGTGTTGGCCCTGGATCCCGACGACGTCGAGGCCTCGGGCGAATGCCTGTACGTCCCCCCGGACGCCGACGAGGATGACTTCAACTCCGGGATGGAATCCGCCATGCGCGAGGCCGGGCGACCCGCGGGATTCCTCTGCGTGCTGTGGAGAAAGCCCCCCGGGGACGGTGCGCCGTGAGCGGGGGTAGACGGGCCGTAATCGTCGGTTCCGGGGCCAACCCGGCGCCCGAGGAACTTCGGGCCATGGTGCACCCCGACGACTACCTGGTGGCCGCCGATGGCGGCGCCGACGCCCTGGACGCCGCGGGGATGGCCCCCGACGCTGTGATCGGCGACATGGACTCCATATCCCCCCGCCTGCGGGAAACCCTCGAAGACGGCGACGGATCCATCCACTTCATCACGCACCCCGCAAAAAAGGACTCCACGGACGCCCAACTGGCCCTAGAACACGTCCTCGGGGAGTTGCCCGACGGCGGAGAAATCGCGTTGCTCGGGGTTTTCGGAAACCGGGTGGATCACGCCCTGGGAACGGTACTGCTTCTGGCCGGGCTACCCGCCGCGGTTCGCCGGAGAGTAGTCCTCACCGACGGAGCGCAGTTCGCCCGCACCGTGGAGGGCACCCTGGAACTTCGCGGATCCCCCGGCGACCTGGTATCCCTGCTGCCGCTGACCCCGAGGGTGGAAGGGGTATTCCTCGAGGGTTTTTCCTTTCCCCTTTGCGATGGCGAGCTGCGCTGGGGCAACACCCTGGGGGTGAGCAACCACCTGGCCGGACCCCGCGGGCTGATAAGGGTCGAGGGAGAGGGCACGCTCCTGGCCGTTCACACCCCCTCCTAGATGCAGTAGTAGGAGGCCCGACGACCCGAGAAACGGGCGGCGCGTGCGATCCCGGCCTCCCGCGCGGCTGCCATGGCCATCTCCATGCCGAAACCCAGGTCCGGGGTCGCGTGGGAATCGCTGCCCAGGGTTATCGCCTCTCCCCCGGCGCTGCGATACGCGCGCAGGATCTCCCCGGAGGGGTAGAGGCGCTTCGCGTTTTGGCGAAGTCCCGAGGCGTTGATCTCCAGGAGTTTCCCCCTGTCCACGATCTCACCCAGGAAGTCCACCACGGTATCCCAAAGGGGCGAACCCTCGACGAGACCGGTCTCCTCCCCCTCGGCGGGTCCGTATCGCTTGGGCAAATCGAAGTGCCCCAGGGCGTCGAAATCCACCTCGTCCACCATCGACGCGAGATCCCGCAGGTAGGGCGAGAAGTAATCCATGGGATCGTGGCCCGGGTCGAAGGAGCGCGGGAAGGAATAGCAGGTCTCCCCGGAGACGTGTACCGAACCCAGGATGAAATCGAAATCGTAGGCGTCCAAGAAATCGACGATGTCCCCGGCGGCCCCTCGGTAGTAACCGATCTCGATCCCCAGGCAAATGGACAGGTTGTCCCGGTGCACCGAGCGAAGCCTTCGCACCTCATCCCCCATACGTCGCATCTCGGCGGCGCCGGGGATGTGGTCCCCGGGGGCGAACTCGGCGTGATCGGTGAAGCAAATACCGTCCAGGCCGAGCTCCACGGCGCGGCGGCACATGTCCGCCATGGGTGTATCGCTGTCGGGAGAGAAGTCGCTGTGCACGTGCATGTCGTATAGGGTTCTCCCGAAAAAGGAGAGCCCCTCGCCCCCGGCCACCCTATGCTCTCTCCAGGTACTCGCCGGAGCGAGTGTCGATCCTGACCATGTCTCCCTCTTCGACGAAGAGCGGGACGTGCACCTCGTAGCCCGTCTCCAGGGTTGCGGGCTTGCTGCCACCGCCGCTGACGGTGTCGCCCTTGAGACCCGGGACGGTGCTGGTCACGCGAAGTTCCACCGAGGCGGGCAGGGAAACGCCCACCAGCCCCCCCTTGTAGGTGAGGACCTCGGCGTTGTCGTTTTCCTTTAGGTACTTGACGGCTTCGCCGATATCCTCGGCGGTGAGGTTTTGTTGCTCGTAGGTCTCCAGGTCCATGAAGTGGTAACCCTCGCCGTCCTGGTAGAGGTATTGCATGGTCCTTTTTTCCAGGTGGGCCCTGGGCACCTTTTCTCCGGCCCTCATGGTCTCCTGGGTGATGGCACCGCTCATGAGATTCTTGAACTTCACCCGCACGAAGGCTGGGCCCTTGCCGGGCTTGACGTGCTGGGACTCCAGTATCTGGAGCAGTTCACCGTCGCGCTCCACGGTCATGCCGGAGCGAAAGTCGTTCGTGGAAATCAAGGTTCGTTCACCACCAATTCCTTGGTCGGGGCGGTCAATATCTCGGGACCGTCCTCTGTCACTATTACCAGGTCCTCGATGCGAACACCGAAGCGCCCGGGTAAGTATATACCGGGCTCCACCGTGACCACCATACCCGGCTCAAGGGACTCGTCGGAACCCACGAAGCTGAGCCTGGGACCTTCGTGCACCGCGAGCCCGACCCCATGACCCAGGCCGTGGCCGAAATACTCGCCGTATCCGGCGTCCTCGATGATCTTTCGCGCCACGGAGTCTATCTCGCGACCGGTGCGACCCGGTGCGATGGCCTCCAGGGCCGCCATCTGCGCCGAAAGCACCGTGGCGTAGACCTCCCTGGCCTCTTCCCCGGGCTCTCCCACGGCCACGGTACGGGTGGCGTCGGAGCAATATCCCCGGTGGCGGATACCGTAATCGAAGGTGACCAGGTCACCCTCGGAAATCCTCCTACCCGAGGCCCTGCCGTGGGGCAACGAGGATCTCTCGCCCGAGGCGACGATCATGGGGAAGGCCAGGCCTTCCGCACCCGATCTCCGGGCGCAAAACTCCAGGTCCAAGGCCAGATCTTCCTCGGTGCGCCCCGCCCTCACCGTGGGCAAGATCTCTTCGAAGGCTTCGTCGGCGATGACGGCCGCCCGGCGGATGATATCCAGCTCGCCGGAATCCTTGACGGCGCGCAAAGACTCCACGACTCCGGTCACGGGTTCCCACGAGACGCCCGGGGTTCCCGCGGCCCAGGAGTCCCGGGAGTGCACGGATACGTGTTCGGCCTCGAAGGCCAGGCGGTCGATGCCCAATTCGTCCACGGTTTCCGCCA
>SLGS01000165.1 GCA_007136565.1 Clostridia bacterium
ACGCTCTCGATCGCAGCCTAATCACCCACCTACCGGTGGGGCGCGGTCCCGAGGGCGCCGGCGTGCATCCGGATGGTGAAGTGCTCTACGTAGCCAACCAGCACGACAATAATCTCTTCATAATCGAGTTGGATAGCATGGAGGTCGTCTTCGACAGGAAGTTGGGCACCCTACCCATTCGAATTGCCTTTAGCCCCGACGGGGATTACGCGTTCATACCCAACAGGGAATCCAACGATCTCTCGATCATCGATACCCGCAGACCGTGGGAGATCAAGCGGATCCCGACGGGCGTTTGGCCCGGAGGAACCGTGTTCGACGCCCAAGGTTCCAAGGCCTTCGTAGCGAACAACAAGACCAACGATGTATCCGTGATAGATGTCGAGGATCTGGTGGAGGTTGAACGTTACGCCGCCGGTATACATCCCGATGGCATGGCCTTTGCGTCCGTGCCAGCCATGGACGAATAAGGGCACAGCCACGATGATGAGCCCCTTCGGGCGAATCGTTGCAGCATCTTGGGACCGGGATCCGCCACGGGCGAGGTCCCGGTTCTTCACGTAATGAGGTGCTTTTTGAACACGGTGATGCGGTGAAATCCCAGCGAAGCCGCCAGGGCCAGCGAGGCCTCGTTATCGCGGCCACTGAGGTAGATGAACCCCGAGGCCGTGTCCCTCGAGTATTCCATGGCGAAAAAGAGGAGGGATTTGGCGTTGCCCTCTCCCCTCTTCCCGGGTGTCGTTTCCACCCCGGCGATCTCGATGAGGCCCAGCGGTCGTCGAGTGAGGTGACACCTCGAGACCCATATGCCCCGCTCGTCGACGGAGACCATGGGGATGGAATCGGTTTCCCGGGCGTGCGAGAGGGCGCCCGTTTCGTAACCCCCGGAAGCGATTATCCCGGCGTCATCTTTTCCCGCTACCAGCGGGGGGCGATGCCCCGGGGCTCGCCGTCGTCGGTCATCCGGGGGTTCTCTGTAGAGGAGCACCTCTTCGAGCTCCGGGATGGATACGCCCATGCTCGTTCGATGGCAAAGGGTGTCCGGGATGGATAGAACCACCGGCCTCGGCATTCGTTCCAGCAATCCCGACCTTGTTACGTCCCAGGATGCCCTGGATGACCACCAAAGGTGTGCCTCCGGCACCCCCACCAGGGCTGAATCGGGTTCGACACGGGCTATGTAATCCTCCCCGACGATGAGGCGGTCTCGATCTCTTGTTCGGGTCTTATCGCCCGGGGCATTGGAACCCAGGATGTATATGTGGGGTAGGATCTCGGGTATCCGCAGGCGGGTGAATTCGGCGGGGAGATGTGAAGGAAACATCTAGGTTCGTGTCCCGGTAGCGCGGATGCCGGCTTCGGTTACCAAGTAGTCGACGGGGATATCGTGGGACTCGCGCGGGATTTCGTCCAACAGTTGGAATTCGAAGGCAAGAGCCAACGATACGGTACTTGTGTGTGCGCCGGAGAGGAAACGGTCGTAGAATCCACCTCCGTAGCCGATGCGGTAACCACGGCGGTCGAAGGCGAGGCCCGGAACCACTATTATGTCCAGTGTTCCGATGTCCACGGGCCGTCCCATGGGTTCGCGTATATACCGGTATCCCGTGCGGAGATTGACGGGCGTTACCCCCGACCACCGGATGGGGACCGCGACCAGGGCAGTATCTTCAACTCGCGGCAGATAAGTTGTCTTACCCGCGAGGTGGGAAGCCAGGATCGCCGGCCAGCTCCTCGCCTCGCTTCCGAAGGAGGCGTAGTAGCAAATATGTCGGGCCGATCGATAGAGCGCCCAGGTGGAAAGAAAGGCTAATATTCGCCTTTCGCGGGATTGGCGGTCGGCCGCGGATATCTCGGCCCTGCGCCGGCGCAGGATTCCCCTCAACCGGGACTTTTCGGCGGACAAATCATGGGACGATCCGAGCGTCAATTCACCCATCACCTCTCGGCCTCGACCGGGAGGTGGGAGCGCGACACCGTCGGCGCCTCGCTCCCACCACAAGTTACCTACATCGGTATATTGCCGTGGCGGCGCTCCGTGCGATCCCCGGTATCGGGCAGCTTCCGCTCCAGCGATTCCAAAGCCGACAGGACTTCACTTCGCGTGTCCACGGGATCGATCACGTCATCGATGAAACCCCGGGCCGCCGCGACATAGGGATTGGCGAATTTCTCGCGGTACTCGTCGATCTTTTCCTGGCGTACTCGCTCGGGATCATCGGCCTCCGATATTTCCCGACGGAACACGATGTTACATGCACCCTCGGGACCCATCACGGCGATTTCGGCCGTGGGCCAGGCCAGGGATACGTCGGCTCCCAGGGATCGGCTGCACATGGCAAGGTAAGCGCCGCCGTATGCCTTGCGGAGTACGATGGATATCTTCGGCACGTCGGCCTCGGCGTAGGCGTACAATACCTTCGCACCGTGCCTAATGATCCCCCCGTGCTCCTGACCTATACCGGGGAGATATCCCGGGGTATCGACCAGGGTCAAGATCGGTATGTTGAAAGCGTCGCAAAACCGAACGTGTCGGGCGATCTTGTCCGAGGAATCGATGTCCAAACACCCCGCGAGAAAGCGGGGCTGGTTCGCGACGATCCCCACCGTTCGGCCCTCCAGGCGAGCCAATCCGACCACGGCGTTGCTGGCGAACTCGGGGTGTATTCCGATGAACGAGCCCTCGTCAACGATTCTCTCGATGACTTCCTCGACGTTGTATCCCTTGTTAGGCATCTCGGGCATGATGTCTATCAATTCCGCTGCATCGGCGGATGGCTCGAGGGGGTCAACCCTGGGCGGAGTCTCGCGGTTGTTGGCGGGGAGAAGGCCAAGCAGCCATCTCAACTCGCCGAATAGGGACTGTTCATCGGGGTAAACCATGTGGGCCACGCCGCTCTTTCGGGCGTGTGCCGTGGCGCCGCCGAGGAATTGGTCGTCGACTTCTTCTCCGGTGACGGCTTTTATCACCTGGGGCCCCGTGATGAACATCCGTGCGCTGCCCTCCACCATGAGGACGAGGTCCGTCAGCGCGGGCGAGTACGATGCTCCACCGGCACAGGGACCGGCGATTACCGATATCTGCGGGATGATGCCCGAAGCCTTGGTATTGCGGCGGAATATCTCTCCGTAGCCGTTTAGGGCATCGACGCCCTCCTGTATCCTCGCTCCGCCGGAGTCATTGATTCCGACGAAGGGGCATCCGTTTTGGAGGGCTAGATCCATGGCCCTGCATATCTTTTGGGCGTGCATTTCGCCCAGGCTGCCGCCCATGGTGGTGAAATCCTGGGAAAAGGCGTATACCAACTTGCCGTCAACTCTACCGTATCCCGTGACCACGGCGTCCGCCGGAACGTCGCGGCCGGCGAGGCCGAAGTCCTGGGCTCGGCTGTTAACGAAGGCTCCGATTTCGCGGAAGCTGCCCTCGTCGAAGAGCATGGCCAATCGTTCCCGGGCGGTGAATTTGCCCTGAGAATGCTGCCGCTCTATTCGTTCGGTCCCCCCACCCTCGGTCACCGCCTGTCTGCGTCGGTGAAGTTCCTCTATCCGTTCTCTATCCAAGTTGCATCCCCCCAACGGAGTCGTATCGGAAGCCCCCAGCCCCCAGAAGTCGAGGGCGGGTACCTCCTCCTCGGAGGAGATCCCGCCCTGGGCACGGCGCGTAGTGGCCGGGCGTTAAGCTGTGACTAGATCCAGCCTCGAAGTTCCATGGCGTCGGCGATGCGCTTGATGGCGGCTAGGTAAGCCGCGTCGCGCATCTTGACTCCCTGCTTCTCGTGCATGTCGTATATGTTGGCGAAGGCTTCTACCATGAGGAGGCGCAGCCTCTCGTCGACTTCCTCGGCGGTCCAGTAGTAGCCGTAGTTGTTCTGTACCCACTCGAAGTAACTCACGGTAACCCCGCCGGCGTTCGCCAGGATGTCGGGGATGACCAGGGTGCCGTTTTCGGCGAGGATCCGGTCGGCCTCTGGGGTGGTGGGCCCGTTGGCGCCCTCGGAGATGATCCGCGCTTTGACATCCTTGGCGTTCTGGGAGGTGATTACGTTCTCCAGGGCCGCCGGGATGAGGACGTCTACATCCATGGTGAGCAACTCGTCGTTGGTGATGGGTTCGCTGCCGGGGAAGTCGACGACGCTGCCGGTCTTCTCCACGTGCTCGACCAGCTCCATGGCGTCCATGCCGTCGGGGTTTTGGGCTCCACCGTAAACATCGACGACGGCGACGACCTTGGCCCCCGCTTCCTGCATGTACACTCCGGAGTAGCTGCCCACGTTACCGTAGCCCTGGATTGCGACGGAAGCACCGTTGAGGTCGAGGCCGATGCGCTTGGCTGCCTCTTCTACGCAAACGACGACGCCACGGGAGGTGGCTGTGCTGCGTCCCAGGGATCCGCCGAAGCCCACGGGCTTACCGGTCACAACTCCGAGGGCCTGGTATCCGCGCATCTTGCTGAATTCGTCGGTCATCCACGCCATGATCTGGGGATTGGTGTTTACATCCGGGGCGGGAATATCCTTCTCGGGTCCGATAACGTGCCCGATGGCCTGGATGAATCCGCGGGACAAGCGCTCCAACTCGCCGGTGGAGAGCTCGCGCGGGTCGACGGCCACCGCACCCTTCCCGCCGCCGTAGGGGACGTTGACTATGGCGCACTTGATGGTCATCCACGTCGAAAGGGCCTTGACCTCGTCCGGATACACGTCCGGGTGGAAGCGGAGTCCTCCCTTGTATTGGCCGAGGGCGTTGTTGTGCTGGGAGCGATAACCCTTGAAGGTCTTCACCGAGCCATCGTCCATACGGACGGGGATGCTGACATCGTAGAACTGCTGGGGCTCCTTGAGGATTTCGTATACGGAGTTGCTCAGTCCGAGTTCCTCGCAGGCTTCCTTGATCTGACCACCGACGATTCGTAGAGGGTTGAGTTCTTCGGTCATTTTTATCCTCCTAATGTGTGATACTGCCTTCGGTCTTCGACATGAGTCGACTCGATGCATCCTAACGTCTATAGGTACTCAGCCCGCGGTGGGGCTTTCCTGGGCCAACCTTCGACCCCTCTCGAAGGCCTCCAGGTTTGCTTCCTGTGTTCCCGGCGGTACTCTGGCGGCCACGGCTTCCCGGGCGGCCTCCGGGGAAACTACGGATGTCAGTTCCACGATGATACCCAAAGCTACGACGTTGGCGACGATGGCTCGACCCAGCTCGTCCCTCGCCACGGCGGTTATCGGTCGCGGGACTATCCTGGAATCGACCTTTCCATCTACGTCGACGAGGGTCGAGTCGATCAGGATAGTGCCATCGTCTTTGACTTCGTCCGCGTACTTATCGTAGGCCTCCTGGCTCATGCAAAGCAACAGGTCCGCCTCGATGACCTTGGGGTAATCCACCGGCTCATCGGACACCACAACCTCTGCGCGACTGGCTCCTCCCCGCGACTCCGGGCCGTAGGATTGGGATTGGGTCGCGTACTTACCGTCGTAGGCGACGGCCGCGTCGGCCAGGATTATCCCCGCCAGTATTTGGCCCTGTCCACCCGTTCCCGCCAACCTCAACTGCATCTGCACTAGCTCCCACTCCGATCCGACGCGTGCTCTTTCAACAGGCGTTCGTACGATTCGGTGTATTCCGGTATGTCCAGGTCGACGAAGTTGCCTATGACGATCTTGCCGGCGAGCTCGCCGGGGTCCATATCCTTGGCCCGGGAAACCGGGACGGCGGCCTCCTTTTGCCAGTTGAGCATATCCACGGCGGTTCGCATCTTGTTCCGTCTACCGAAGTAGACCGGGCAGGCCGTCACAGCCTCGATGAAAGAGAACCCGCGCTTATTCAAGCCGTCCCTGATCAGATTGGTCAGCGGTACCACGTGGTAGGTGGTTCCCCGGGACACGTAGGCAGCTCCCGCCGCTTCGACGAGGCGACAGAGATCGAAGGTCCTGTCGGTGTTCCCGTACGGAGCCGTGCTGGCCAGGCTGTGGGTGGGACTCAACGGAGAATACTGGCCGCCCGTCATACCGTATATGTTGTTATTGAAACAGATGGTGGTAATGTCGATATTTCTCCTGGCGGCGTGTATCAGATGATTACCCCCGATGGCCGATGCGTCACCGTCCCCGGTTATGACGACTACGTTGAGATCGGGACGGGCGACCTTGATGCCCGTGGCGAAGACCAGGGCTCTCCCGTGGGTCGTGTGCAGCGTATTGAAGTCCAGGTAGCCCGGGGCGCGGCTCGAGCAGCCGATGCCCGAGACGAAGACGGTATCGTCCTTTTCCCATCCGAGTTCCTTGATGGCCCTCACTATGGCGGCGGTGACTATACCGTTGCCGCATCCGGGACACCAGATGTGGGGTAGGTGATCGCCTCGGAAATACTCTGCCAGGTTCTCATTCACCCTGGACCACCTCCCTTATTGCGGTGTAGATCTCGTCGGGTTTGAAGATATCCCCGTCGGTTCGGTTGATTCCGCGCACTTGCGCTTTGCAGCCCACGACCCTCTCGACTTCCAGTCGCAGTTGGCCGAGGTTCATCTCGGGAACCAATATGGTATCCACTTCGTCGGCGAGACTGCGGAGTTCTTCCTCGGGAAACGGCCACAGGGTGATCGGGCGGAACTCGCCGATCTTGATTCCCTCTCTTCGGGCCCTGTTCATGGCGCTCCTCGAAGCCTGGGAGGGAGATCCGTAGGTTACCATGAGTATGTCGGCATCCTCGGTTCCGTCCGTCTCAAGCCACCGGTAGATATCGGGGTTTTTCTCCATCTTGCCCATGATCCTGCGCATCAGGGCATCGGCGGTGCGTGGGCTCATATCGGGAAACCCGGTTTCGTCGTGAAACAGTCCGGTCACGTGATGGCGGTAGCCCGTTCCGAAGGCGGCCATTTCGGGTACACCGGATCCGTCGTCGGCGTAAGGGAGAAAGTCTCCCGGATCCTTAGATGGTGGCTTGCGATCCACCAGGTCGAGATCGCTCGGGTCGGGTACGCGAACTCCCTCTCGCATGTGCCCGATTACTTCGTCCAGCAGTAGCACTACCGGAACCCGAAGAGTCTCCGAAATATTGAAGGCGCGCACGGTGGCTTCGTAAGTCTCGCCCACGGACGCCGGGGCCATTGCCACTATGGGATGATCCCCGTGGGTGCCCCAGCGCGCCTGCATCACATCCCCCTGAGACGGTGCGGTGGGCATGCCGGTACTCGGACCCATCCTTTGCACGTCGACGATAACTACGGGTACCTCGGTGAGGGAGGCGAATCCGAGGTTCTCTTGCTTGAGGGAAAATCCCGGGCCGGAGGTGGCGGTCATGGACTTGGTTCCGGTAAGGGATGCACCTATGGCGGCTCCCATGCTGGCGATTTCGTCTTCCATTTGGATGAATCTGCCCCCCACCTGCGGGAGCCTCGTGGCCAGCAGTTCGGCGATCTCCGTCGACGGGGTGATGGGATATCCGGCGAAGAATCGGCATCCCGCGACGAGGGCGGCTTCCACCACCGCTTCGTTGCCCTGCATCAGGCGTCGGCCGACCTTACTCATCCCCTTCACTCCTAACCATTACGGCGAAATCTGGACATCTCAACTCACACATCCGACACTTGATACACTCCTCCGGATGGGCGACGACGGCTATCCCGGATTCGTCGGCTTCCAGGACCTTCTTGGGGCAAAAGGCGATGCAGATGCCACAGGCTTTGCAAAGGCTTCTATCAATCAAAACGGGGTCCGTGTTGACGGTGTCAGGTGACGACAATGCTATCCCCCCCTCGATCGCGATGTCTCTCCAGGAGTTTTCTCTGTAGTACGTTGACCGATCCAGCATCGGGTTTGTAGATGAATTCGATTATCGGGATCTCATCCCCCGATAGTATTTGGACGTCCCTACGCCGGCCGGGCGACACGATTGCGGCGTCCACGTCGGCCAACGCACTCTTCAGGGCTTCCGCATCCCGGGATAACTCGATCCTCGTGTCGAGGTGGGCCAATCCGGACTGCTCCAGGGACTTTTGGACTCTGTGAGCGAAGACTTCCGACAGGCATACCAGCGCCACGGGGCGATCCCCGGGCAACTGCGCCAAGCGCACCATGGTTTCGACCTCGGGATCCAGGGCGATACCCAACACCTCGACCTCTTCGCCGAGGATATCGCGAACCTGGTCTAGGTGAAAGAACGTGGTAACCACCAGGTCCATTTCGGCCAGGCGATCCCTCACGCCCGCGGCGTCACTCTCGAGATCGTCGATCATTACAGGCAACACGCGGACGCCCGCTCCCAATTCCAGCGAGCGGGTGAAGAAGTCCAGTTGCTCCGAATTGCATTCCACGAAGGCGACATCTATACCGGCCAAGAGGCTTCTGCGGGCGTCTAGGCGACGTTGAAATATTCGTTCTACCGCCACCAGGTCCAATCCCAGCTCCGTGACATCGTCGAGGAGATCGTCCACCAACTTCTTCAACCTGTCCTCGGGATCTTCCCCGTTTTCTCCCCCGGGGGCCGCGTCCGGGTTTCCGCGCACAAAAGTACCGCGGCCCTGTTGGGAAGTAACCAGGCCGCGGTCCGCTAAACCCTTATACGCCAGGCTAACCGTGTTTCGACTGACACCGAGGACCTCGGCCAGGTGCCTTTCGGGGGGCAGTTTGAAACCCCTTCGCCATAGCCCGGACTTGATGAGGTCGGCCATCTGATCGCGCAACTGCACGTAGAGGGGTACTCCGTTGCGACGGTCAACCCGCAATGTCATGATGCCCCACCTCCCGGTAAATGTGCCGTACTAGATCCAGATTGGACCCATGGAACCTACCTCGAGTCCATTATAGACGGCGACGGTGCCGGGGTAAAGGGCTACTGGAGTCGCTCTTCCTCTTCTTCGACGGGCTCGGAGTACTCCATCTCGCCCCCGGAGGCGGAAGAGGGGTTCTTTGAGGCCACGGCCATCTTAGAAAACTTCATTTCCATCTCGTCGGCTACTTCGATGGTGATCACGTCTTCGCGCAGGGCGGTAATTCGACCATGTATGCCCCCTATGGTGACTACCTCATCCCCCACGCGCAGAGAGGATAGCATTTCGCGACGCTCTTTCTCCCGCTTTTGCTGGGGACGTATCATCATGAAGTAGATCAATCCCAATAGGAGTAACCAGGGCCAAAGTCCGATCAAGAAGTTGCCTCCGTCTGGCATGGTGTGCATCACCTTTCCTTGGAACCCGTCCCGAACTCGCGCTAACCTCCGGCCACGGGTGAAATGAGTAGCAATTCGGAATCACTCTCGAGGGTGTAGTCGAGGTGCTGGGTCGTTCCATCCACCAGGACAGCGGCGAAGATCATAGGGTTGACGCCTATGTGATCTCTGAGCAGTTGGCGTATGGTGATGGGTTCGTCGACATCGACCTCGAAGACCTCCCGCCTATCGGGCATAAGGGAGACCACATGACCGTGTACTTTCGCTACGATTTTCAACATAATCCCTCCCCGCCGATATCCTACCCCATTGTCTCCAAAACCAACGAACGATGTCCACCTGTTCATCGCGGGGTTGGCCCCGCTATCCGCGGGTAAAAAGTCCTAAGAGATGGGACAAACCGCGCTGGAAGGATAGTGATCGAGTTGGGACGCATTGACGAGTTCGATGATTTCAGGGAACGGATGAACGAACTGATCCTCGGCCGAGGAAACGTGACGGTGAATCGATTCTTCGCCCTGGACAACAGGGCGTACGAAGATGGGCGCATCGACGCGAAGACCAAAGAGATGTTGGGGCTCGTAGCCTCCATGGTACTCAGGTGCGATGATTGCATAACCTATCATGTCATGCAGTGCCACCAGCTGGGCGTGGACGTCGAAGAGTTCTTCGAGATATTCTCCGTCGCCCTGGTCGTGGGGGGTTCCATAGTGATCCCGCACATGCGCCGAGCCGTCGAGTTGCTGGAGGAACTCGACGCGGAGGCGGGGTCGTGAGGGTCCATCCCCACCGGGAATAATCATCGGAGGTGAAGGGGGCGCTTCGCGGATCGGCGCCGGATCCCCTCAGTTGCCGGTTTCCCGGCTTTCGTTCGTGGCGAATTCGGATCGGGCTTCGTCGAGATCGACGCCGATGCCGTCGAAGGCCCTTCGAATGATGGCGCCCTTCATGTCCTCCTCGGGTGGATAGTAGAGGTATACGGCACGCAGGATCTTGGACCTGAGGTCCCGGCGACCGAACGAGAGTTCCAGGCAGTCGTCGTGGAAGTAATATTCCTTGAAACGACGCCACTTGAACTCCTGTTTGCCCAGGACGGTTCTCAAGGTGACGCCGGTGTCGTCCAGGCGATACCTGAGGGGGAAAAGAAACGAATTTATGGCGACGATGAGGGCCAGGCCCGCCACCGCCAGCATGATGGGATCTCCGTCTCCCCAATAGAGTATGCCCAAGAATACCAAGCCCACGATGCCCGCTTTGGCGGCCCGCAGGGGCTTCATCTTGAGCAGGTGGACCGACCAGGTTAGTACCTTCTCTCCTCCGGCGGAATCCGAATCATTTCTTCCCATGCCACACCTCCGGGATCTTGGCTATTATTCGCCGATTACGACGCGTCG
>SLGS01000089.1 GCA_007136565.1 Clostridia bacterium
AGGTAGGATCCCGCCGCGGTAAACAGTGGATGAAATGAAACCAGGACCGTCGAGGCCGCTACGGTGGTGTAAGCGAGGGATGTGATCCACAGTCCGAAATGGGCCGCGAGAAACACGCCCGCCACGACCGCCCCCAGTGCCGAGGCGCGATCGAAGTAACGATATCCCGCCGGATACCTGAGGGAAAGTCCGGCGTGTATCAAGGCGGCGTACATCAACCGATAGAATGCAATCACCAGGGAAGGGGCGGTGGATAGTCGCACTAGAATGGAAGCCGAGGAAATCCCCGCGACGGCGAGTACGAGAATGAAACCCGGAGCGGGCAGGGATCTCTTCGAGGGCACCGCAAAAACCTCCGTTCACCACCGATAGGATGCATCGAGGAGCACCAGAGAAATGTACGCAACCCAAGCCAACGGGCCCGGCGGCAGGACGATTCCCCACAACAGCTCAACTAGACCAACCACCGCCGAGATCACCAGGGCTACCGTCAGATAGCCGATCGAAACTTCCCTGGAGTCCGCCGGGGACATACGTAACGAGGGCCAGCGATGATACACGAAGAATTCCCCGAGGGTCCCGGTGAGGATGAATGATCCGAAAGTCCTCCCCCACCCGGGCATCCCTGGAATCAACTGGTCGATTTGAAGGCCTAGGATGTAGAGGGAGGCGGCGAGGAGCAACCCGAGCCCCCAAATGCCGGGGGCTCCGAGGCTCGGCAGGCGTTCGGTGCCGCCGCCCCCTCCACGGCCCCTCGAACTATCGGCGGCCATAGGGAACCCTCCCCTCGGATGCGCGTGGATATTTCCCGGGAAATACTCTCTACGTTTCGGAATCTCGCTACAAGAGGGTGAGCCCCAGGATGGCGACACCGAGAACTATAAGGGGGACGACTCCGCCCAGGCAGCCGAATCTCCGCCTGCGCCGGGGGACATCCTCCTTGTCGTAGTTCCGTGTCTCACCGCTACCCATGTCTTCGGCGGACTCCGCACCTCGACCGAATGCCATGATCTTTTGGCTGCGCTTGAAGTGGTTGACCTGCTTATCGACCTTGCCCACTCGCTTGTAGGCAGCCGCGATGTTGTTGTGGGCCACCGAGTAGTCGGGGTCGTACTTCAACGCCTTCTTGTAGAGAGCGATGGCCAGTTCGTTCTCTCCTCGATCCAGGTAGATATTTCCCAGGTTTGAGAGGGCTGGAACGAACTCGTGGTCTATAACAACCGCATCGAAGAAACAACGTTCGGCGTGTTCCATCTCGCCCATGCGAGCATAGGCAACGCCGGCCTTGTTAATTGCGTAGGCGTTTTCGGGATCTCCCTCTATGACCTCCAAGTAGATCCTGAGGGCCTCCCAGTTGTCTCCGACGGTCAGCCTCTCGTCCGCCTTGTCGAGGGCATCCTGTGAATCCGAGGTAGCACTCTGTTCCTCTTCGGTCATTGCCAAAACCTCCTCCCGATGGGCGCGGAATTTCCCCCACCCATCACCGAGTCGATGAACATCATACCACAAGCGAAACGAAATGGCGTCCCCGGCCGGGCATGCCCCGAAAAGCGCCGGGGCGGCGCGGCCACCTTCAGCCGATCGCCGCCCCGCGCTCGAGCAGCTTATATGAACGATGCTAACAACCCGAGTTGTTCTTGCGCCTGATTACGATTTCGCAGAAGGAATCTCCGTCGAGGACATTGTGCTCATGTACGCACTCGAGATCGGGATTGTACCCTTCCACCTTCGCCTGGTCCACCCAGCAGTATATCCGCCCGAGCTCCTCTTCCCCCTGCTCGGCGAAGACAACGGCCAGTGGGCAGGTCTTCGTTTGGACCTGCTCGCGCCCATCGGGGAGTTCTACGCTTTCGCGCCGCCATCCCCGGGATGGGAGATCGGCGACGGCGCCGAAGTTTTCCGGCGTGGGTTCCAACTTCATTTCATCGGTGCCAGATCTAACCTCGCGCCCACATTCACGACCGTACTCCATCACGACCTGTTTGATGAGCTCACGCCCCTCCTCTTCCCCCAAGCGGTCTATGATGGCGCGGGAGAAGTTCAGAAACAGTAGCGCCGTACGCCTTGCCATCAGCCATACATCCTGTTCCCATTGATCTTCGGGCTCGGGCCCTCCCCAACGGATCCTGGTGAAATCGCTCACACTCGTTGCCCCCTATCCCCTGGATGACCTTACACGACATCGCGACCTGTTAAGCCCATAATCAGCGTGATCCCGCCAGCCCGCCCCGACTCGGATTCTCCTGAGTGGTCGGGCAATTCTCTCGTTCACCTCTATCGAATTCGTCATCCGTCTCGCTATTCCCGCCCCGCCGACGGGGATGGCAGTAGATGATACGCCGTCAAGAGGCGGCACTTAGCAAGCGGAGAACCTCCTCATCGGACACCGGCTCAAAGGATCTATAGAACTGTCCCACCGCCATGAACGCTTTCGGGATGCCGAGCGTAACCAGCACGTCGGCTTCTTCTTGGAGAGCGGCGGCCGCCTCCGGAGAGGCAACGGGCACTGCAACGACCAAGCACTTTGCACCGGAGGCGCGAATGGATCTCGCCGCCGCCATGGTCGTATAGCCGGTTGCCGCCCCGTCATCCACCATGACAACGCGTTGTCCCGCTATATCGCTTGTTTGCCCGTATTTTCGCTGTCTAGCCCGCAATTCCTGCATGGCCGTTTCGAGGCAAGATTGGAGATCGGTTCTCCCCAGGCGCATCGCCCAGGCCGAGTCCAATACCGGGTCGATGCCGTTCGCCACGGCTCCTATCGCCAGCTCCGGGTTCTGGGGCGCACGGATCTTGATGGCGTGAACGGGGGCAAGGCTTGCCCCGAGGGCGTTCGCTACCGGTGCCGCCACGACGATCCCGCCCCGAGGAACCCCCAGGACAGAATGGAAGACCCCTTCTTCGCGGTCCATCACCGCCTTTGCGAGCAATATGCCCGCTTCCGTTCGATTCTCGAACATTCGAATCACCTCCTCGTGTCAGAAGAGGACTGGCAGGGCCCCTGGCAAAACTCCTATCTCCGCGCCACCGGTGCCCACGGGATCACCGTCGGCGTGTATGTGGGTCCCCGACGGCCCGCGAATGGTGGCCTTGGCCGCCCTGTAGTAGGCTACCTCGGGTTCGCCGAGATGCCCCCCTCGGAAAGTGCTCGCGAGGATCTTCAATAACTTGGTCCGGCGCACGCGCCTCGCCAACAGGACGTCCAAGAGCCCATCAACCGGATTCGCGTGGGGCAGCAACATTATCCCACCTCCGATGTACCGCCCAATCCCCGCGGATGCCAACAAGAAGTCGTCCTCTAGGAATAAAGACCCGTCCGCCCCGGGTCCCACGGGGGCCCATCCCGGCTGGACGAAGCCCTCAACGGTGCGAACCCCCTCCAGGCACACGGACAGGCGGCGATTGTTCAAGGCTATGAAGCCCGCCAGAACACCCAGGACGTACGGCAGGGCGCCGCCCAGGATCCTGGGCAGCCTATTGGCCATGGCGGCGGAGTCCGCATCGAACCCCAGGCCACACATGTTGACGAAATAGGTGGGCTCACCATCGAATGGCCGGATCAGACCCACGTCAATGCGGCGCACCGCCTCGCTCGCCTCGTTTTGGCTACCCCACGACGCTGCGGGTTCGCAATCCAGGCCGAAGGTTCGCGCGAAATCATTACCCCGGCCCAGGGGTATCGCCCCGAACAAGGGTCCATCGTAACCTTGGTGCCCATTAGCGCCCAGGAGGCCGTTGACCACCTCGTGGATGGTTCCATCCCCACCAACGGCGAAAGCCACATCGTAACCGTTCCCGGCGATGTGCCTGGCAACCCGCATCGCGTGCCCCGGGTATTCGCTGACGAATTCGTCGACCGGCGCGCGGGCTACGGCCAGCTCCCTGAGGGCCTTCCAACCCCTCAGGGCTTTCCCGCCTCCCGCTATCGGGTTGATCACCGCCGCGATGCGGCGCTTGGTAATCCCCATTGCAAAAGCTCCGTCCATTTTGGAATGCTAACCGGCAAGCCCTGGAAGCAAGATCGCCAGTATCGGCGCGATGAAGATCGCGGGCAAAAGGTTGGCCACCCTGATCTGTACCATTCCGAGCATGTTCAGTCCCAAGGCAATTATCAAAGATCCCCCGACCGCGCTCAGGTAAGCGATGGTCCCATCCGTCAATGCCGGCGCCAGCGCCGACGCGGAGATCGCTATCGCACCCTGGTACAAGAGAACCGCGGCAGCGGAAAAGTAGACCCCGGGACCCATGGCCGAGGCCAGGACCGTCGACGTAACGCCATCCAAGAGACTCTTTGCGTAAAGGGTC
The DNA here is from genome assembly GCA_007136565.1 of Clostridia bacterium. Classification (GTDB taxonomy): domain Bacteria; phylum Bacillota; class Sulfobacillia; order SLMV01; family SLMV01; genus CSSED11-154. The sequence goes on from SLGS01000089.1 coordinate 4,306, forward strand.
GAGTGGTTGCCCAGCAAGCCGCCCTGGATCGCCCCGAGTATCGCCATCGGCCCTACGCAAAAAATAAGAGTGGCCGTCAGGGCGGCATCCGCGACTCGCCCCCCGGCGAAACCGGACGAAACCCGATCAGCGAGCGCCTGCAGCCGGTCGTGGATCCCGAAGGCCTCCCCGATACCTCCGCCAACCGCCAGGCTTATGATCGTTATCACGGGGTTGTGCGGGGTGAGTGCCGACTCCACCCCGATGACCAGCACGGCCAGGGCTACGCCCGCCGTCACCGTCTCTACGATCTTGTCCGACATCCCCCGGAGCACCAGTGATCCGAGGGTCGCGCCGACGAGGATTGCCAGCACGTTTACGAGAGTGCCCGTCAATCCCATGCCCCCTCCGCCGTGAACGCGGAGCGGGAGGTTCCACGTGGAACACGCGGGGTTCCGGCGTCAGGCATCCTCCTCCACCCCCAGGCTCCCCAGGAGGCGCTCGAGTTCGTCGTAATCCCGATACTCGATGACGATGCTCCCCTTCTTCCCGCGCGCCTTCAGGCGAACCCTGGCGCTCAGGGCCGCGGTCAGGCGATGCTCTATGTCGCGGAGGAAGACGTCCTGCGCGCCACCCTCGTCCTCCGCGCTATCGCCGACGGACGGCTGCCGGGGTTGGGGCTCCCAGGAGGGAGCGGCGCGCTCGGCTGCCCTGACGGAAAGGCCGCGTTCGGCGATGTGATGGGCGAAGGCCTCGCGCCTCTCCTCGGGCACGCCCATAATGACCTTCGCGTGCCCCATGCTGATCCTGCCCTCGCCGATTAGGGCCTGGACCGCTTCGGGTAACCCGAGCAATCTCAGGACGTTGGCCACCTGCGGCCTGCTCACCCCAACCCGCTCGGCCAATTCTCGCTGGTTCAACCCGAACTCGTCTTGGAGCACACGATATGCCCGGGCCTCTTCAACAGGGTTCAGGTCCTCCCTCTGGAGATTTTCGATCAAGGCGATCTCCATGACGTCCCTGTCGCCCAAATCCTCGACCAGGGCCGGTATTTCGGCCAATCCCGCCAGCATAGCAGCGCGCCACCTGCGTTCTCCGGCGATTAATTCATACCCCGCCCCGGCCGGTCTCAGTATTATGGGTTGCACCACCCCGTGAACCGAGATCGAATCCGCCAATTCCTTCAGTTTTTCCTCGTCAAAGGTCCTGCGCGGCTGGAATGGATTGGGGGAAATATCGTCCAGCGCCACCGCGACGACGTCCGCCGAATCCGAGTCGGACCCCGAAGCCAAGAGCGCATCCAAACCTTTACCCAGCCGCGGCGTCTTTTTCGACATGCTCGATCATCTCCTTAGCCAGCTCCGCGTAAACCTCTGCGCCTCGTGACGACGGATCGTATTGAACTATGGGCTTACCGTGACCCGGGGCTTCGCTCAGCCGGACATTCCTGGGTATGACCGTTCGAAACACACGGTCGCGAAAATATCGCTTGACCTCTTCGGCCACCTCGATGCTTAGGTTCGTCCTGCCGTCGAACATCGTCAATAAGACTCCCTCTATCTCCAGGGACTGGTTTAGGTTCTTCTGGACCAACCGGATGGTACTCAATAACTGAGTCAATCCCTCGAGGGCGTAGAACTCGCACTGGATGGGAATGAGGACCGAGTCCGCGGCCGTGAGGGCATTGATGGTGAGGAGGCCGAGGCTCGGGGGACAATCTATGATGATGAAGTCGAACTCGTCGCGCGTGGCCTCCAGGGATCCGGCGAGCCTCTTCTCCCGAGCCATGAGGGGCACGAGTTCGATTTCGGCGCCCGCCAAGTCTATCGTAGATCCTATGATCCTCAGGTTGCGGATGGCCGTGGCGCGAATCGCGCGGCGCGCCGGCACCCCCTCGATCAACACGTCGTAAATGCTGTCGGTGATACGAGATTTGTCCACTCCGAGACCGCTGGTTGCATTGCCCTGGGGATCCGAGTCTATCAGCAGGACATCGCGACCCTCGCCTTCGGCGAGACAGGCCGCCAGATTGACGGCCGTCGTCGTCTTCCCGACGCCACCCTTCTGGTTCGCTACGGCTATGACCTTACCCATTTTCCCGCTCCTCTGTCTTATCGGTGGCCTTACCCCTGACTTCCAGGACTATACGGAAACCCTCGTCCAACTCCGTCTCCTCGACTTCCACGTCGAAGCCGGCTTCACGGATCGCATCGGCGGTTTGGCGCAGTCCATTGATGAAGATGCGCAGGTCGCGAACGATACCCCTGACGGGCCGCCTCTTCTTCCTCCGGCTTTGCGGACCGGAGAGGAGGCTATCTATGAGATTCTCCGTCTCCTTTACCGATAACCCCTCCGTGCTGACCCGGTGAACGACGGCCAACTGGTCTGTCACCTCGGGAACCCGGAGAAGGGATCGTACGTGTCGCTCTCCCAGCCCGGCCTCCATGGCGGCTTCGCGCACTGCAGCGGCCAACTGCAGCAATCTCAGCTTGTTCGCGATCGCGGACTGACTGAACCCGAGCCCACGGGCCAGCTCTTCCTGCGTAATCGCAAATTCATCCAGCATCCGACGGATCGCGGCGGCTTCCTCGAGGGGGTGAAGATCTTCCCGCTGGAGGTTTTCCACTAGTCCCAGCAACGCCATATCCCCATCGTCGACGTAGCGAAGAACGGCGGGGATGGTCTCCTTACCCGCAATTCGAGAAGCCCGCAGGCGTCTCTCGCCTACCAAGAGCTGGTATTTTGGAGGCGCTTCGGGGTTCGGCCGTATCAGCACGGGTTCTAAAACGCCCACCCTGCGGATGGAATCCGCGAGTTCTTCGATGGCACCTTCTTCGAATACCTGCCTGGGCTGGTAAGGATTAGGGGCGACCGAATCGAGGGGAACATGGAGCATCTCGCCTTCGGACGATCCCTCCTGGGGCATCGCATCAGGACGCACACGCCGCAACCAATCGGAAATCATTATCGAATAGAATCTCCCTTCCGGGGAACCACCAGATCGGCGGCTAGGTCTTGGATTTCCCCAATCGTCGCCGAGTTTCCTCCCCGGGAAAGCATAAACCCCGGCACCGTGGCCGGGGCCTATACACTCAACTGTGGTGACCGTCCTAGGATCGACGTCGCAGGAGTTCCTCCAGGAGTTCGCGATGGTCTTGTCCGCAGGCTTTCAAGGCTACCAGGGAGTGGAACCACAGGTCGGCCACCTCGGCTACCATATTTTTCCTATCCAGGGCTCCCGCGAGCATCACTTCCGAGGCTTCCTCGCCGATCTTGCGCAGGGCGCTTTCTAGAGGCCCTGCCAGCAGCGCAGAAACGTAGGAATTGTCCCGGGGCCGAGCGCTCCGCTCCCCTATGACCTCGGCGATTTCGACCATAATGGGAGCCGTGGCTGATCGTCCGCTACCGACCAGAGGGCGCCAAAAACAGCTGGTCTTTCCCGTGTGACAGGCCGGTCCCGTCGGCTCCACCAGGTACAATAATGTATCGGCGTCGCAATCCACCGCCATAGAGTCTACGCGCATCACGTTACCGGAAGTGGCACCCTTTTTCCATATTTCATCTCGGCTTCTGCTGTAGAAGTGGGCAAACCCCGTGCTCAGCGTGAGATCCACGGCTTCGGCGTTGGCGTAGGCGAGCATGAGGACGCGCCCGTCGACGACATCCTGGACGATGACGGGGATTAGTCCCCTATCGTCGAAGGCCAGGTCGGCCGGGTAGAAACTCATCGGCGCACCTCGATCCCGCGGGATGCGAGATACTCTTTGACCTCTGCGATGGTATACTCTCCGTAGTGAAAGATCGAGGCCGCCAGCGCAGCATCGGCCCCGGCCTCGAAGGCGCGTACCATGTGTTCGGGGTTACCGGCTCCCCCGGAGGCGACCAGGGGAATATCCACAGCCCGGGCGAGTTCCGCGAGCAACTCGACATCGTAACCCTCGACGGTGCCGTCGCGATCCATGCTGGTTACCAGTAGTTCACCCGCACCCAGGCGCGCGGCGCGCTTTGCCCACTCCACCGCGTCCAAACCCGTTCCTTCCCGGCCACCTTTTACGAAGACCTCCCATCCACCCCCGGGGGTTCTACGCGCATCGATGGCCACCACGACACACTGGACACCGAACTCCCGGGCGCAGCGTTCTATGAGATCCGGATCCGCCACCGCCGCCGAATTCATGGCTACCTTGTCCGCACCCGCCCTCAGGGCTCCCCGGGCATCGTCTTCGCTGCGTATACCTCCGCCGACGGTGAGGGGAATAAAAACTTCACGGGATATGCGGTTCACCAGATCCAAGACGGTATCCCGCTCATCCGAGGTAGCGGTAATGTCCAAGAAAACCAGTTCGTCCGCCCCTTCGGCGGAATAGAACGCCGCGAGCTCTGCCGGATCACCGGCATCCCTCAGTCCGACGAAGTTGATCCCCTTGACCACCCGGCCTTCCGTTACATCCAAGCAGGGAATTATCCGTTTCGCGAGCACCTGAACTCCTCCTCCACGGTAGCAATAGCTTCAGCCAACCCGAACTCCTCGACATAAAGGGCCCGCCCTACTATGACACCCACCAGCTCCGGGGCTCGCGAGGCCATGGCTGCCAATCGGGCGAGGTCTTCTAGGGACCCCACGCCCCCGGAGGCCACCACTTCTATACCGGTATCGACGATTTCACGAAGCAGGTCCAGGTTGGGCCCCTCGAGCGTACCATCGCGATCGATGTCTGTGACTATCACCCGGGTTCCACCCTCCGAAAGCACCTCTCGAGCCACATCCACGGCCGAACGATCCGTTTGCTCCCGCCATCCCCGGGTGGCCACTCTTCCTCCACGGCAATCCAAGCCCACCGCAATCCTATCGCCGAACTCGGCGAGCAAGCGCCCCCGCAGCGCGGGGTCCTCCAGCGCGACGGTCCCCAATACGACCCGGCGCACGCCCATATCCAAAAGCGACTTGGCGCCCTCGTAACTTCTGATTCCTCCGCCGAGCTGGACGGAGATGTCCTCACTAACCATCCGCGCGACCAGGGGGGCATTGGGCCTATTTCCATCCCGGGCTCCATCGAGATCCACAACATGAACCAATGGAGCACCCTCGTCGAACCAGCGCCTGGCTGCGGCCACGGGATCATCGGAGAAAACCTCTTCCTCCCCGAATTCTCCACGCAGCAACCTCACGCACTTGCCGTCGCGTATGTCCACCGCCGGGTATATCTCCATCACGCCCACCACCTCCCGGCTTCACCGTGCATGACGGTCCGGGCGAAGTTATTGAGGAAGGTGAGTCCCACCGTACCGCTCTTTTCCGGGTGGAATTGGGTGCCGAGTAACGGCCCCCGACCCACCACCGCGGCGATCTCGTTGTCGCCGTACTGGCACGTCGCCAGGACCGCACCCGGATCCTCCGAGGGGTCGAGGTAATAGGAGTGCACGAAGTAGAAATAGGGGGCAGCCGGCATCCCGGCAAAGAGTCCACCGCCGTACCCGTCCCTCGGTCTCACCCTGTTCCACCCCATGTGAGGAACCTTCACGCTCCCCCTAAGCCGGCGAAGACTCCCGGAAACGGCGCCGATCCCGGGGATCCCTTCGCGACTCTCCTCGCTGCCTTCGCACATCAATTGCATGCCCAGGCAAATGCCCAGCAGCGGCGTCTCCCCGAGAACCATATCTGTGAGAACCGGGAAGAACCCCCCTTGCATCAGGGCCTCGCGGGCGCGATCGAAGGAGCCCACTCCCGGCAATATGATCGCCGATGCTCCCTTCAGATCGGCGGGATGCGCCGCCAATCTCACCGGGTAGTTGAGCTTGTCGAAGGCGTTGTATACGCTTCCGAGGTTATTGACCCCGTAATCCACCACCACCAGTGGTCCCGGCATCTAGATCGGTCCCTCCAATACACCCTTCGTCGAGGGAATCATTCCACCGCGCTCCGCCAGGGCTGTGCCCAACGCTATGCCGAGGGCTTTGAAACAGGCCTCCAGAACGTGATGGACATTGTATCCCGCGATCAGGCGCACGTGCATGGTGATCCCGGCGTTCGCAGTCAGTGCCCGAAGGAAATCCTCGACGTTTTCGGTGTGAAAGTCTCCGAACGATCTCGGCGGTAAGTCGAGATCGATGGCCAGGTAAGATCTTCCGGAGAAGTCCAAGGATACCATGACCAGGGCGTCATCCATGGGAACGACGGACCAGCCGAAACGAACCGGAGACCTGGGCCGCCCCTCGGCCAACACCCTTCCCAGGACGATCCCG
>SLGS01000126.1 GCA_007136565.1 Clostridia bacterium
CCCGGCCGGGTTCTGCCGAGCCCTCCTCTACCGAAGCCTCCAAGATTTTTAGGCGCTTGCCCCGCCAATACGTCTCCGCCCCGGGGTGCGGATTGAAGGCCCGGACTTGCCTCTGCAGGCGCTGCGCATCTCGATCCCATTGGATCCTGGCTTCCCCGGGGCCGATCTTTGGAGCGAAGGTGGCCAGGGAGTCGTCCTGGGGGCACCCGGCGGACTCGCCTCGGGCGATCATGGCCAGGGCCTCGGCCAGCGTGCTCGCCCCGAGTTCCGCCAGCTCATCGTGTAACTTGCCCCCCGTTATGTCCCCGGGAAGATCGATCTCTCGCCGGTGCAAAATGGGACCGGTGTCCATACCCTCGTCCATCCAGTATATGGTGACGCCGGAGATCGTCGCCCCGTCCATGATCTGTCTTTGGATGGGAGCTGCCCCTCGGTATTCGGGTAACAGCGAGGCGTGCACATTGATACTCCCGAGCCGGGGAACGTCGAGGATCCGGCGGGGAAGTATCCTGCCGTACGCCGCCGTGACGATGAGATCCGGTTCGAGCCACGACAGGGTTTGCGCCAGTTCGGAGTCATCGTCGGAAGATTCGGGCTGCAGGACGGGAATCCCCGAACCCACTGCCAGTTTCTTGACCGCAGGGGGTAATACGTTTTGCCCCCGATTCCTTCGGCGATCGGGGGCGGTGACCACGCCGACCACCTTGAAGCCATCATCGAGCAGCGAGTCGAGTATTTCCTCGGCAAATTCGGGGGTCCCCATGAATACCAGGCGGAGTCCCAGTTCCGGGCGCAATCGAACGACGCGTTCGCTACAATCTATGAAGAGATCGCCGTCGAGGTGATCCAGCTCGTGGCTTAGGACCCGGGCGCCCCAATCCTCGGCATCGAGCCAGCATCGCCGTCCATCCCTGTCCTCGTAGCGCAGGCGCACCTTCTCGGGCCTTTCAACTTCTCCCATGTACCCTGGAACGCTGAGGCAGCCTTCGTAGCCCAACTGGGAGCCTTCGGCCATGACTATCTCGGGATTAACCAGCTCGATGAGTTCGCCGCCGTAGTTGGTCACCACCACCCTGTAGCCGCAACCGACCTGCGGGGCGGCCAAGCCCACACCGCCCTCGTGATGCATGGTGTTTTGCATTCTATCCAAGAGTTCGCCGAGATCATCGTCGAACTTGGTTACCACGTCGGCTCTCCGCCGCAGCACCGGATCGTCGGAGGCCACCAGTGGCATCCTCTCGGCGGGAGATATGATTCTTCCGGTAATTTGCATGGTTCACTCCTCCAGAATCGAGGGTACTACAACATGTTGACCGGGTCTACATCCAATGCCACCCGGGGGCCACGGGATTTCATCTTCAATCCGCGCAGCGAGGCCCGGATCGATTCGCCGGGCGGTTCCGTTTCGGGAAACTTGGCGAATAGATGCCAGCGATACTCCCCGCGTATCCTCTCGAGGGGTGCGGATGAGGGCCCCAGGATCGATGGGCGACCACCGCAATCGGGGATGGTGCGCAGTCGGTCCCCCAGGACCCCGGCCATGTTGGCGACCTCGCGTTCGTCTTCTCCCCGGACGATTATCCGAAGGAGCGAGGAGAAAGGTGGATACCCCGCCTCCTGTCGATCCCGCAGCTCGCGCCCGTAAAAACCCTCCAGGTCACCCCGGCGGGCGGCATCGAGAGCTGGGTGTTCCGGGTTCCAAGTTTGAACTATCACTTCCCCGGGCACCATTCCCCGGCCCGCTCGCCCGGAGACCTGCGTGATGAGCTGGAAAGTACGCTCCGAGCCCCGGAAATCGGGGAAATGCAAAGCGGTGTCGGCGTCGATGATGCCGACCAGGGAAACCGACGGGACGTCCCAGCCCTTGGTTATCATCTGGGTTCCTATGAGAATATCGATCTCACCGGAACTAAATTCTCTATAGATGTTCTCCCTCGCTCCGCGATGCTTGACCGAATCGCTGTCCATTCTCACGATCCTCGCCCCGGGAAACGCGGATCGAGCGGCGGCTTCGATCTTTTGGGTTCCCAGTCCGCGTCGGACCAGGTTGTGTCCGCCGCAGGCGGGGCAACGCTTCGGCGGTGCCATACCCAAATCGCAGTAATGGCACTGCAGGCTCTTGTCCCTGTGGTATGTCATCGTAACACTGCATCGCCGGCACTTGATCGTGTTACCGCAATCGGGACACATGACGAAGGAAGAGTATCCCCTCTGGTTGAGAAAAAGGACGGTCTGTTCTCCGCGCTTCAACCGGGCGCGGATTCCACTCGCCAGTGCAGCGCTGAAAACGCTCAGGTTCCCTGCCTTTCGCTCCGATCGCATATCGACCAGGCTGGGCAGAGGAGGATCCCCCCCACCGACTCGCTTCGGCAATCCCAGGGACACGTAACCTCGACCTCGAGCCCTGTGGTAACTCTCCAAAGAAGGGGTCGCCGAACCCAGGATTACCGTGGCGCCGTCGATGCTGGCCCTGGCTATGGCCACTTCCCGGGCATGATATCGGGGCGAGACATCCTGTTTGTAACTATTCTCGTGTTCCTCGTCGAGCACTATCAGTGAGACATTGCGGCACGGGGCGAAAATCGCCGAACGAGGGCCCAACGCGACGCGAACATCCCCGTCGTGAAGGCGTTTCCACGCGCGG